>VAZH01000134.1:14509-45019 GCA_005884465.1 Alphaproteobacteria bacterium
CGACGAACAACCCGCTGACATAGTCCTGTTCGAGCAGCGCCTTGACCGTGCGTTCCGCGAGCTTCTTGCCCTTGTTCGGCAGGTAGATCAGGTCCGATCCACCGTTGGTGGCGACCACCAGATCGGGCTTTGCGGGATCCTGCCCGAGCACGCCGTTTCCGGCCTTGGGATGAGTATTTTCGGCAATGCGCGCATTCTTGTCGTTCGGATCGAACAGAGGCAGGTTGAGCGCTTTGGCAAGATCGATCGCGAGAAATCCCATGGGGAGGAACTCCTTGGGCGTATCCTCGTAACTGGCTTTCGCCGCAGGACTGGTCTTGCTTTCCTTTGAAATCGTCGAGAAGCCGTGGTCGGCGGCGATCATGATGTTGGTGGTAGCGGCAAGGCCGAGATCGTCGAGCGCCTTTCGCAACTGCGCCAGGTTGTTGTCGGCATTCTTGATGCTGGCGAGCGAAGTCGGGCCGTTGATGCCGGGCGTCAGGGTGTTGAGGCTGTCGCCCGTATTGTGCTGGGTGCCATCGGGATCGCGCGACCAGAACACCAGCACGAACGGTTTTTTGCGCTCCTTGAACATCGGCAGCACAATCTTGCTCGCGGCGTCGGCGAAATAGGCCTGCTGCGCGGTATTGGGCACCAGGGTGCCCGGCGTCCTGGCGTCGCCGGACTTGCCGTTGTCGCCGCGCGAGGGTGCCGTCAGCGGAAGACCGGCTTTTGTCAATGCAGCTCTCATTTCCTCCGACAGCGGAACGCCGTTCTTGCCGCCGGTAGAATCGTCGATCACGATTGAATGAAGACCAGGGCGATCGGCGCGGTCGGTGTGGTCGAACAGCAGCGTCGGCCCGACCTTGCCAATGGCCGCGGTCGAAAAACCCTTGGCGCGCGCCATCTTCAATATGGTTTCTTCATTGAGATAGTCGCCGCCGAAATGCTCATCGACATCGGCCAATACAGCGTTGTTCTCGATGAAGGGCACGACGGTATCGCCGGCGGGCGCGGAGGGATAACCGGTATAGATCGTGTTGCTGAATGTTCCGGTATCGCCGAGATAGTGGCCGGTTGCCATGCCCGAGGCATTGGCCATGGTGAAGGTCGGAAACAGCGAATGCGGGTTCTTGAAATTGACGCCCTTGTCGCGGAGATCGGCCATTGCCGGCGCGGTTTCGGGCGTGACCTTCAATGCGCGCAATCCGTCGGGAATAAACAGGATCATATTGTGCGGCGTGCCGTTCTGGGCAAGCGCCGTGCCGACGGACAGCACCGCCAGGCCAGCCGATAGCAACAGGATTGAGCGGCGCATGAATATCTCCCCCAAGAAGCGAATTTGCGGCCCTTCGGCCGAGGCCTTTCTTTAGTTTTGCTATGCGACGGATTTGTTACATCGGTCCCCGGTCGGTCGCGCGACAATTATACGCCTTCCGAAAGCCTGCGGCTTGGGCATCTTCCTCAGAGCAAAACCAGCGATCCGGCTTGGTGAGAGCAGGGTAACTACGGCACGCCTGCAGGTGATAGACGCCCACATTGCCGGTGACGCGGGCACGCACCGCAAATTTACCCTTGATGCTGCAACCCGACGGCATAGCGGGTTCATCCGGGAAGAGCACCGCGCGGATCTCGCGATCTTTGTCAGTCCTGCACGATTCGCCCAATAAGGCGCCGTCCTTTCGGCCCCAGCGAAATTCCTGGGGGGCTACAAAGCAGCCTTTCCAAAGTCCCCGGCGATTGTCTTTCGCGGCGGCCTCGTCTTCCCTGAATCGTCCTCTTGCATAAGGCTCAAAATTCAACGCAAGACCCTGACGAACAAGAAGCTGATTTAAACTGGCGCTTTCGCCCTCGACGGTGCAAATGCCGATATGTCGTTTTTTGTAGGTTGTACCCAAGCCGAGGTCCTCACAGCGCACCTGGCGGCCGCCAATCAAGTTGGCCAGTTGATCCCGGGCTTCAACGCCGCAGGGCCACGGGTCGGCATGCTCGTCGATGCATATCTGGTCCAGCTCCGGCGCGTCGATTCCGTCGAGCCTGTAAGTCACATCGGCTAGCTGGACCGTGCCGCCATCCCTGACGATGGTGCCGGCGGCCCAGCCTTGGCTCGCCGAGAGGACCGCCAGTATCAATATGGAAAAACGCATCGATGGTGTCGCCGTTGCAAACGGAGAAGTTGGTGACCCATTTCTTGCATATCAAACAGATTTCGCGCTACCCAAAATGCCAGGGCATAGGTCCGCATCGTGATCGCTGATTATCAAGTGGGCGAAACAATTGGTAACATCAGGGGCGGGAAGCGGACTCCTGGTGAGCGGTAATGACTTTACCCGATTAAGTTGTGCAGATACGGTCCCGGATAATGTCGAAAACCATTTTGCTGATCCCTTCATGCCAGCCGACCGTCCTGTGTTGCGAGTTGCTGGAGGAGCTGCGTCGGATCGATCTCACGCCGATCGTCATTGTCGACGACGGAAGTGGTCTGGCATACCAAGAGCTGTTTCAGCGTGCCAGCCGGGTTGCCGACACGGTGGTGCTGACGAACGCTGTCAACCTGGGCAAAGGCGCCGCACTCAAGCATGGAATGAACCACATCCTGGTGAACTATCCCGACTGTATCGGCATAGTCACCGCCGACGGCGACGGTCAGCATTCCGTGGGTGACATCTTGAAGGTTGCAGACGAGCTGCAAGCTTGCCCTACCGAGGCGGTATTAGGTTCCCGTGATTTCAAGCGCGATGTCCCGCTGCGGAGCAAGCTCGGCAACATCATTTCGCGCTACGTTTATCGCTTCCTGATAGGCCTCAATTTATCTGACACGCAGACAGGCTTGCGAGGAATACCCCGACGGTTGATGGAATTGAGTCTCAGTATCCGATCGAACCGGTACGAATTTGAGACCGAACAGATCATCACTGCAAAGGCCGCCAATTTCAAATTCAGGGAAGTGCCAATCCGGACCGTTTACATTGACGACAATCGCGGATCGCACTTTAACCCGATCCTTGATTCATTTCGAATCTACTTCGTGCTGTTGCGATACGCGATATCAAGCCTCGCGACGGCGCTCGCGGATTTCCTGACATTCTACATACTGACGGCCAATGGAATGCCGGTACTCGGCGCCAACATGTCCGCGCGCGCAGTTGCGTTATGGATTCAATTCATGCTGCTCAAGAGGTACGTCTTCAAGAGCAAAGCCGGATTGTCGATCTTTGCGGCCTATGTCGCTTACGTGTTTTTCACTGGCTACGTGTCATCTGCGATGCAGGTGCAGTTTACCGAGCAAGTCGTGAACTCACCTCTGCTGGCCAAGATCGTCGTCGAACTGCTGATCTGGATTTTTAACTTCATGTTCTTGCGCGACATCATTTTTCGCAGATGGAGCGAGGCTTGAAACCGGCGCGTACCGATTGGGATAGCTATTACGCAAGGCCCTACAGGACCGCGTCGCTGACCCGAAAATATACGGCGTCTGTTTTGGTGGACCTGCTGCGCAATCACGGCGGAGTGGGCGCAGCGATCCTGGAATTTGGCGGCGCCAACAGCTGCTTCATTGAGCAGATTCTGGACGAGATAGCGCCTGCGCGATACGATATCGTCGACAATAATCAGCTCGGGCTCGATTTGCTGAAGTGCCGCTATCCCCGCGATCAGCGTGTCTCCGTCATACGAGGCGACGTGCTCTCAATGCATGAGCCCGAACGCTTGTACGACATTGTTTTCAGCGTTGGCTTGATCGAACACTTTGATCCCGCGGGAACCGCCCGCGCGGTTGCGGCGCATTTTAGCTACCTGCGGCCGGGCGGCACGGCGATCATCACCTTTCCCACGCCGACCTGGCTTTATCGCGCGGTGCGAAGCCTCGCCGAAGCAACCAGCAACTGGATTTTTCACGATGAGCGTCCGCTTCGGCTGGCCGAGTTCGAAAGCGCGATTGCGAATTTGGGCCGGGTGGAATCCGCGCGTATTCTGTGGCCTCTGATTCTGACGCAATATTGCGTCGTGGTGCGCAAGTTTCCCTGAGCTTGCGCTAGATCGGGTCATGGGCTCGATGCGAGCAACTCCATGCCGTTGCCCTCGATCGTCTTCTTCAGCCCCCGCGCCTCGGCATAGGCCGCTATAAAACGCAAGATGGATGGATGAGTACGTTCGGGCGGGTAAAAGATGCTCGTGCATCCGGCCGTTTCATTGAAACGATTTACCAGCGCCTCGTTCAACGGTTCGGTGAAAAAGAAGAATCGCATTTGACCGCGAAACGGCTGCAAGGCGGAAATTGTGGCAATATAGCCATCCGCGCTGAAAATCGCACATCCGCGATGCAGCAGCTTCGCTATACTCTGATTGAGTTCAAATCCGGGGCCACCGCGCAGCTGGTCGGTTGCGAACCGCCCTTTCAGGTGGGCATCGTCTTGCGCCAAAGTCAGCGTCAGCGCCACAGCCATGGCAGCGAGCCCGCCGGCGACAGCGCCGTCAGGCACGGTCCATCGCGGTTTGCTTGCTGCAACCGATTTCACCGGCCAGCGCCGCGCCAGCGCATACAGCGGAATGGAAGCGCTTATCAATAGCAGGCCTAGCAGGTTACGGAGATCGTAACTTGCGGTATTTGCCCACAGCCAAAATCCGATGAACAGGGGCAGCGCCAACCACCGAATGCGCGGTACGAAAGGAGCGAGTACCAGGCCGGCGAAAACCATTATCCGAAATGCAAGCGTAAGATTTGATTTCAGGCGAGCTGCCGCGTTGGAAAGCCTGTCGGACAGCTCAGAGACCGGATAGTTCGGCATCGATCGTCCGCCAAGATGCGAGTAATTTAGAGCATAAGCAATCACAAAGCACGACAACAACAGGCCCGCGACAAGAAAAAACCTGTTCCTTGCTTTCCGATCAAGATATCTGGCGGCATCGGTGCAAATTCCGACCATGACCGCGATTGCGAACAGGCCGTATATGGGCTTCGTCGCCGCGGCGATCGATACAAGACAGAGCGAGATCAACGCGGCGATGATATTCTCTCGATCGAATCGACCTTCAGGAGCGTTCGCAGTAAACAGCGCTACACCGCAAAATGCGAAAATCGCAGCGACCCAGTCCGGGAAGCCTTCCTGCAAGGTAGACCTCAGCCAGGGCTCCTGAATCTCAGCCACTAGCCAGACGAACACGAAGCCCGGCAGCAGGACGTGCCATCGGCTGATGCGCCCGAGGTTCATCGCGTTCAAGGCGATCGGGACGATTAGCCAAACGATGTAGATGTAGAAAGCGAAGTACTGTTCGGGAGAGCCCGTGAAGATGTAGGTGACGGCCCAGATGGTCGGCACAAACTGGGGATATCCAAGGGAGGCGGTTGGGAACAAGCCCTGAGACCAGATCAAGGCCCAGACGTTCCAGCTGACGGAGACGTCGCCTCCCTGGAAGATATTTGGAACACCATGCTTCCAGACGTTGATGTAGGCAAGACTGAGAACGACGAGGCTAAGGAGCAGCCAACCGAGATCTGACCGGAGGACAACTGATCGACCACGCAACACTGGCGTCGTCGATTCGGTTGTTTCCTTTACTTTTGCAAAGACCAGAATTGCGATCAGCACGGCGGTTGCGGCGCGATACGCGTACAAAGGATTGACATGTAACGCGGCAATCAGCGTTACGAAAAGATGGTTGGCCGTCAGGCTGCCCAGGAAGACGACGAACCAGCGTTGCGGAAAGCTGGGAATATCGAAGAAGCGGACAAACACCACACCCGGAAGAACAAAAACGAAAAATATCGCCAGCAACCCGTTAAAATAGATGGGTGCAAAACCAATGAGCCCCAAATCACTTCCCCCAATTGAGCGTGCGTCTTAGCTCTTTTTTACTGGGCCACAAACAATAGCAAGCAGGCATTTTGGGGTTGGTTCTGCGATGCGGAATCGGCGGAATTATGCTGGCGCAACCACGCTTCGAAAAGCGGGCGACCGCCATCCCCAGCGCCACACCGCGACCTTCATATGTATGGACGGTCCCCCAGGGCAGATTTCGACTCAAATCAGCCGTTGCCTCCGCTTGATTTTGCTATACGACGGAATTGTTACGTCCGTCGCCGCGTGCCAGATTGCCCCTGACCCCCGCCTAAAGGTTGCAAGTAAGCCAGCATGTTCAAACGAATTCTGATCGCGAATCGGGGCGAGATCGCCTGCCGGATCATCAAGACTGCCCGCCGGATGGGGATAGAGACGGTCGCGGTCTATTCCGAGGCCGACCGTGACGCCCTTCACGTCGAAATGGCGGATGAAGCGGTCCTGATTGGACCGCCGGCTGCGGCCGAGAGCTATCTGTCGATGGAAAAGATCATCGAGGCCTGCCGCAAGACCGGCGCGCAAGCCGTGCATCCGGGCTACGGTTTCCTGTCCGAACGCGAAGCGTTTCCGCGCGCGCTTGAAGCGGCGGGGATCGTCTTCATCGGACCCAATCCTGGCGCCATCGCCGCGATGGGCGACAAGATCGAGTCCAAAAAGGCCGCCGCGAAGGCAAAAGTCTCGACGGTGCCGGGCCACCTCGGCGTGATCGAGGACGCAAAGCACGCGGTGAAGATCGCCGAGCAGATCGGCTATCCCGTGATGATCAAGGCTTCTGCCGGCGGCGGCGGCAAGGGGATGCGGATCGCGCATTCCACTTCCGAAGTCGCCGAAGGGTTTGGTCTCGCCAAGGCCGAAGCCAAGTCGTCGTTCGGCGACGACCGGGTTTTCATCGAGAAATTCATCGTCGATCCCCGCCACATCGAGATTCAGGTGTTAGGGGACAAGCATGGCAACGTGATCCATCTCGGTGAGCGCGAATGTTCGATCCAGCGCCGCAATCAGAAGGTGATCGAGGAAGCGCCGTCGCCGCTATTGGACGAGACCACCCGCCGCAAGATGGGCGAGCAGGCGGTCGCGCTTGCCAAAGCCGTGAACTACGATTCGGCCGGCACCGTCGAATTCGTCGCCGGCCAGGACAAGAGCTTTTATTTTCTCGAGATGAACACGCGGCTGCAGGTCGAGCACCCCGTCACCGAATTGATCACCGGCATCGATCTGGTCGAGCAGATGATCCGCGTGGCGGCCGGCGAGAAGCTGTCGCTTTCGCAAAAGGACGTCACGCTGACCGGATGGGCGTTGGAGACGCGGGTCTACGCGGAAGACCCGTTCCGCAACTTCCTGCCCTCGATCGGTCGGCTGATAAAATATCGCCCGCCGCTCGAGAGCAGCATCGACGGCATCACGGTTCGCAACGATACCGGCGTGCAGGAAGGTGGTGAGATCTCGATCTATTACGATCCGATGATCGCCAAGCTTGTCACGCATGCGCCTTCGCGCGCCGCGGCAATAGAGGCACAGGCGACCGCGCTTGATTCATTCTACGTCGATGGCATCCGCCATAACATTCCGTTCCTGTCAGCGCTGATGCATCATCCGCGCTGGCGCGAGGGCAAACTTTCCACCGGCTTCATATCGGAGGAATTTCCGAAAGGCTTTGCGGTTGGTGCGCCCGAAGGCGAGATCGCGCGCCGGCTCGCGGCAGTCGGGGCCGCGATCGATCATGTGCTCGGCGAGCGCAAGCGGCAGATTTCCGGCCAGATGAGCGGCCGGCTGGTCCAGCGCGAGCGCCGCCGCGCGGTTTGGCTGGAGCGCAACGAAATCGCGCTCGATATCGCGCGTGACGCCGACGGCATCGCGGTGCGCTTTATTGGCGCCGACGGCACATCAGGCAACCCACATCATCTGGTCTCGCCTTGGACGCCGGGCGAAGCGGTGTGGCAGGGGACCATCGACGGCCATTTGGTGGCCGTGCAGGTGCGCCCGATCGCAAATGGCTTCCGCCTCGCGCATCAAGGCTTTGAAGTCGCGGTCCAGGTCTTCACCGATTCGGAGGCCGCGGCGGCACGGCTGATGCCGGTTACGACCGCGGCCGACAGCGGCAAGAAACTGCTGTGTCCGATGCCCGGGTTGGTGGTGTCCATCGCGGTTGCCGAGGGCCAGGAGGTCAAGGCCGGCGAAACGTTGGCCGTGGTGGAAGCGATGAAAATGCAGAACGTGCTGCGCGCCGAGCGGGACGGCATGGTCAAGAAGATACACGCCGCTCCCGGCGCGACGCTGGCGGTTGACGCGCTGATTCTCGAATTCGCGTAGCACCGTCATTCCGGGACGATGCCAACGGGTCCGCGCATGGCGCGGCCCGATGACAGGCTCCGCATTAAGCCCGGAATCCAAGGATTCCCCGATGTGCCATTGCACATCCAAGGTCTGGTGCTAGCACCATCCTGGAAGTCTTGGATTGCTTCGTTGCTTCGCTCCTCGCAATGACGACAAATACGGTCTGGTTCCGTTGGCTGCATTTCGAGTGACACATTAAGGATTTCACGATGACCTTCCAAAAGCGCCGCGATGCCTTGCGTTTGATCCTGACCGGATCGAGGTGCATTCGCCCCGGCTCGGTCTATGACGCGATTTCAATCCGTATTGCCGAGGATCTCGGTTTCGAGGTCGGCATGTTCGGGGGATCGGTGGCTTCGCTCGCGGTGCTCGGCGATCCCGACGCTACCCTGATCACGCTGACCGAACTCGCCGAGCAGATGCGGCGGATGTCGCGCGCTGCCGCGTTGCCAGTGCTGGTCGATGCCGATCACGGCTACGGCAATGCGCTGAATGTCCGCCGCACGGTGGAGGAGCTGGAGACCGCCGGTGCCGCCGGCCTCACCATCGAGGACACGTTGCTGCCGCAGGCCTATGGCGCGGAGGAGCCGCAGCTCATTTCGGTCGAGGAGGGCGTCGGCAAGATGAAGGCCGCGGTGCATGCGCGGGCCGACCCGGCGCTGGTGATCATGGGCCGTACGGGAACGCGGGGCGGAGGCCCGTCGCCCTCAAGTCTCGATGGCGCGATCGCGCGCGCAGTGGCCTATGAGGGCACCGGCGTCGATGCGTTGTTCTTCACCGGCATCAAATCCCGGGCCGAACTGGAAGCCGTTTCGGCTGCGACGAAACTGCCGATCGTGCTGGGCGGTTTCCCGGAGGAAATGATCGACCTGGACTATCTCGCCAACCAGCGGGTGCGGATTGCGTTGCAGGGACACACGCCGTTCGCGGCCGCAACGCTAGCCGTCTACGAAACGCTGAAAGCGTTGCGCGCCGGCACCGCTGCGAAGAGCTTGAAGGGACTTGCGTCCGCCGAGCTGATGGGCCGCCTCACGCGCGACGCGGACGTGAAGGCGCGCGGCGCCGAATTCCTTGGGCTAAGAAAATAGATGAGCGACGCGATCCATCAGGTGACGATCAGGGGTCGGGTGCAGGGCGTCGGCTATCGATACTGGGTCGAGCAGCAGGCGAGGGCGCGCGGACTCGAAGGATGGGTGCGCAACCGTCGCGACGGCAGCGTCGAGGCGCTGTTTGCGGGCCCCCCAGATCTCGTATCTAGGATGATTGCGTTATGCCGGCGCGGTCCCGCATCGGCGCGCGTCGATGCCGTCGAGGAAGAACCGGCCAATGCCGACGCGCTAAGACTGCGACGGCCGGGAGAGCGGTTTTCGGTGCTGCCGACGATTTAGGGTCGCGCGCCCAACTTATTTCACCGGCCCTTACTGGCTTGCGCCGTTCTCTCACCATAATGAGCGCGCTGATCGCCGCGATACTCACCACGATAATCGTGCATCAATTCGGCATCGAGGCTCCAGCGGCCTGCTCCAGCAACGAAGAACAGCAGGAAGATGAAACAATAGAGGATTGCCGCATCGCCGCCGTTGATCAGCGGGAAGAAGCCCTTTGACGCATGACCCATGAAATATGCGACGGCCATATTGCCTGACAGGATGAACGCGACCGGCCGCGTGAAAAGACCCAGCGCCAAGAGCGCACCGCCGAACAACTCGATCAGCCCTTGAATCCACATCAGCGTCATGAACGCAGGTTCACCGTGCGGAGACGGCGGGAAGCCCAACAATTTCGCGCTGCCGTGCTCCAGGAACAGGAGCGCAATGACGATACGAACAACGCTCAGCGTCTCCGGCGTATATTTTTCCACTCGATCCAGATTCATAGGCGGCTCCCGCGACAGTCAGATCGATAGAACAAACTTGTCGAAGGATTTGTGGTTGCCAGCAGGGATCAGCGATCACGACGGTTTGAACCGGCGGGAACTAGGGGCTGTGGTTCCAGTTCCACGCCGGTTCCAACATTCGCGTTTGTGCGGGCGAAGATGCGGGATCGAATCGCCACGAGGGGAGCCAAGCGGCGCGGATGTCGCTTGCAGTCAGTTCATCACTCGGCCCCGACTGCGGCCTGACTGCCATGCTCGGGCGACTTTGTGGCATTTCTCACTCCCCGCCCGGCCGCAACGTGGTAATCTTTGAGAATTGCACAAAGACTGCTCACTTGAGTCACAGGATGCCCATGCCGTCGACCAAGCCAATACTAAAACTGTTAGATCTCATCCAGTCGCATCGCGTCACTGCGGTGATTTATCTAGCGGCAAAATTAGGCATCGCCGAACTTTTGCGTGACGGACCGCAAACGCTTGATGAATTGGCGAAAGCCACAGGCGCGGACAAGGACGCATTGGGCCGCTTGCTTACCGCGCTTTCGACCGTAGGCATTTGTTCTCTCGTCGGCGAGGATCGTTACTTACTAACCGAACTAGGCGCAGGGCTGGATGGCAATGCTCAACATTCCTTCAAGCATTGGGCGATATTCGAAGGCGAGATGCTCTGCAAATCGTGGAATGGCATGCTCGAGTCGATCACCAGCGGCAAAACCGCCGCGGAAATCCAAAATGTCGCTAACAGCTTCGACCTGATGAGCCGCGTGCCGGAGAATATCAGTATATTCAATGCAGCGATGACAGATATGACGCGGCTGGTAACCCCCGATGTCCTGCGTGCCTACGATTTTGGCGGCATTTCGCATTTGATGGATGTAGGAGGCGGCTCCGGCGAACTGATCGGTGCTGTGGCAAAGAAGCACCCAAATATTCGGGGAACCGTTTTCGATCTTCCCAGATGCGCCGAGGTCGCCAACCATCATTTTGATCGCTTGGGAATTTCCGACCGTGCCGGCTTCCGCGCCGGCGATTTCTTTCAATCGATTCCATCCGGGGCGGACGCCATTATCCTGAAGAGCGTGATCCACGATTGGAACGATGAGCGCAGCTCTATCATTCTGCGGAATTGCCGCCAGGCGTTGCCAAAGGATGGGACACTGCTGCTGGTGGAACGACTGATGCCGGCATCGCCTGGCGTCAGCGACGAGGACAGGGCGCATGTCATGAGCGACTTGAATATGCTTCGGGGTCCGGGCGGTCGAGAGCGTACCGAAAAGCAGTACCACCGCCTGCTGACGGAAAGCGGATTCCGCCCGACATCGCTTCATCCCGCGGGACGCTTCAATGTGATTGAATCGCGCGTCCGCTGAACCGGCATTTTCCACGGATCGTCGGATTGGGAAGTTGCAGTGCCTTTCGGTCCGATTTAAGCCATGTATTGACGAAATGCATCGATGCGGGTCGGGCGGACCGGTTATTTCATGATAATAAAGGCCATGACCACTTTTGCATGAGGTCCGCTGCGCAATGAGTGATCTCGAATTGCCTGTGACACGCTACGCGATGAGCGGCGATGTAAGCATCGCATATCAAACCATGGGGGACGGACCGATCGATCTCATCATCGTCCCCGGGATGGTATCGCATGTTGAGTTCATGCACGAAGGGCCCGGATACACAGCGTCCTTGCGCCGCCTGTCCAGTTTTGCGCGCGTCGTGACATTCGACAAGCGAGGCCAGGGATTATCTGACAGGATGTCGGGCGCCCCTTCGCTCGAGCAGCGAATGGATGACGTTCGGGCCATTATGGATAACATCGGCTCGAAACGAGCCGCGCTCTTGGGTATTTCCGAAGGATCAGCGATGAGCATTATGTTCGCCGCTACATACCCAGAGCGGGTGTCCCACCTCATTCTTTATTCCGGCTTCGCAAGGTCTCCGGCCCAAAAGGTGGATAATTTTGAAGAGATAGTGTCCGAACGCGCGAAGGCTTGGGGAACCGGCATGCTGATCAAGCTTATCAATCCGAGTCGGGCACATGATCCAGAGGCTGTAAGGCAGTTTGCCAAGTTTGAAAGGCTATCTGCAAGTCCAGGGGCATATCGATCGTTCACATTGCTGAACGCATCTATTGACGTCAGGTCCATCCTATCGGCGGTGCGAGTGCCCACATTGGTCCTTCATCGAAGAACGGACACTTTGATTCCGGTCGAGATAGGTCGCGATCTCGCAGAACAAATTCCCGGTGCGAAATATATCGAATACGCAGACGGCGATCACATGATGACGTATGGCGATGTTGAAACCTTGTTGGGGGACGTCGAAGAGTTCATCACTGGACATCGCGAGGCCTTATCAGGCGATATTGAGCGGGTTTTAGCAACGGTGCTTTTCACGGATATCGTAGACTCCACTCGCAGTGCCGCCGACTTGGGTGACAAGAAATGGAGACAGTTGCTGGATAGCCACGACCAATTGGCGAATGAGGTGATCGAAAGACATCGCGGCACTTTGATCAAGAGTACTGGCGATGGCATTCTCGCGACATTCGACGGACCCGGTCGTGCTGTTCGATGCGCGCTTGCTTTAGGGACCGCATCCAAACAAATCGGTTTGCTGTTGCGTGCGGGCCTTCACACCGGTGAAATCGAACTAAGAGGCCAGGATATTGGCGGCATCGCTGTCCATGCGGCGGCTCGTGTCATGGCGCGATCCAACGCTGACGAGGTCCTTGTCTCGCGGGTCGTGACCGATCTCGTGGCCGGTGCGGGTTTGAAATTCTCTGATCGCGGATCGCACGAGCTTAAGGGCCTTCCGGGCCGATGGGATCTTTTTGCTGCGAGCTTGTAGAGGCTATATCTGCTGTGGCACCTTTCGGACCTTGCGCGGTGTCCGCTTTGCGGCCGGTATCGGTGGATGGACGGAAGCGACAGGTCAAAGTGAGGTGAAAGGTCCCGAACCAGACATCGGCTCTGGCGACTATCCAACGCTTCCGACCCGGCTGTCGATTTCGCTGCGAAGTGCAACAAAATCGATCGGTTTGGTCAGCAGCGCCTCCGCGCCGCCCTCCAGCGCTTTTCGCCTGGTATCGGCGTCGCCATAGGCGGTGATCATGATGACGGGAACGTCCGGTCGCGCAGCTTTCGCCTTCGGCAAAAGCTCAAGTCCGCTCATTCCGGGCATATTGATGTCGGACAGGATCAGAATCAACGATGCGCCCTCGGCGTCGCGGATACATTGAAGGGCGCCATCTCCCGATTGGGCAAAATCCATCGTAAAGCGGCCGGCGCGGAGGTCGCGGCGAAATTGCTGGCGAAACAGATCCTCGACATCGGATTCGTCGTCTACGACAAGAACAAGGAAGCTCATCTATCTGCTCCGGCTTTGCTGTGGGCTGCTTTGCGCGGAAGAATGACCCTGAATTCCGTGAATTCGCCGGGCCTTGTGTCGACCTCGATCGATCCGGCATGTTGCTTGACGATAATGTCGTAACTGAGGGAGAGGCCAAGACCGGTGCCTTCGCCGGGCGGCTTGGTCGTGAAGAATGGATTGAACATCTTGTCTTTCACGTCGGGAGGGATGCCCCTGCCATTGTCGCGAATCGTGATCTCGACGCGGTCGCCCAGGTCTCTGGTCGCGGCGGTGAGGGTAGGCTCGTAGCCATCTCCCATCTGCGCCTTGCGTTTGGTCGCGGCGTAGAAGCCGTTCGAAATCAGGTTGAGAAATACCCGCGTAATCTCCTGCGGGAACAGATCGACCTGGCCCGCGGCCGGATCGAAGTTCTGATCCAGCCTGATCTTGAATTCCTGGCTCTCGGCGCGCGCGCCATGATAGGCAAGATTGAGGCTCTCCGCGAGCAGCGAGTTGAGATCGACCGGCCGCCGCTCGCCGGAGCCTTCGCGCGAATGCAGCAGCATGTTCTTGACGATCGAGTCGGCACGCTTGCCATGCTGCACTACCTTTTCGAGATTGCCTTTCAGCATCTGCGTCAACTCGTCGAGTTCTGCTCGTTTTTTGTCATCAAGAACAACTGGCTTGAGAGCATCGCCTAGTTCATCGACCAACTCCTGGGAGAGGGTTGAAAAATTGTTGACGAAATTCAGCGGGTTCTTGATCTCGTGCGCGATCCCTGCGGTGAGTTGTCCAAGAGAGGCGAGCTTCTGTGTCTGGACAAGGCGATCCTGCGCGGTGCGCAGCTCCTCCAGCGAAAGCGAAAGCTCCTTGGTTCGTTCCTGCACTTGTTCGAACATACGGACATTGCCGATGGCGATCACGGCCTGATCGGCAAATGTCTGCAGCAGGGCAATCTGCGTGTCGCTGAACGGATGCACTTCTCTACGGCGAAGCACGATGGCTCCGATGCTCTCGCCCTCGCGCAGTAGCGGCACGCTCAAAATGGTGTGATGGCCCTGTTCGTGCGCTCTTTTTTGTGCTTCCGGAAATTCATCGCCTTCGGCAGACAGCATGTCGTGCACATGCACCGGTTTCTTGTCAAGAACCGCGCGTCCTGCGGTCCAGTTACGGTTGATCAGCCACACGGCCGCATCGATTGGTATCGGGCCGTGATGCGCCCTAATTTGAAGCTCGTCACCATTCTTGAGGCGTACTACGGCATCATAGGCATCGCAGAGTTCGCAGGCACTTTCGGCAATAGCCTTGAGAACCGGCCCGACGTCGGTCGGCGAGGAAGCGATCACCTTCAAGATGTTGCCGCTGCCGGTCTGGTAAGTCAGTGCCTCCGAAAGGTCGCGGGTCTTTGCTTGCACCTCATCGAACAGCCTTACGTTCTCGATAGCGATCGCTGCCTGGTCCGCAAATGTCGTGGCCAGTTCGATCTGCTTGTCGGTGAACGGACGCGCCTCAGAGCGCGTCAAGGCAATTACGCCGATCGGTATGCCTTCGCGCAGCATCGGAACGCCGAGCATAGTGCGAAAACCGCCCAATCGCTGCGCTTCGGCGAAGCTGTAATCGGGGTCTGCCTGAACGTCGGGAATGTGAACCACGGCCCCTTCCAGTAGAGCCCGCCCAATAGCCGAGCCTCGCTCCGGTACAACGGGAACGGTTCTGACAAAGTCCATGAATTCGTCAGAAAACCCGTAAGCCTCAGCACGAAAGAACACGCCGTCTATTTGGCGGGTGATCGCGGCTTTCTCGGCGTCGCACAGCCGAGCCGCCGATTCGACCAGCGTGTGTAGCACTGTCTGCAAATCAAAGGTCGACCGGCTGATGACCTTCAGCACATCGGCGGTGGCGGTCTGCTGCTGCAGCGACTCGCGCAAGTCCTCGGTACGTTCGCGCAATTCCCTGAGCAGCCGCGTATTCTCGATCGCGATGACGGCCTGTCTGGCGAAGTTGCTCAGCAGCTCAATCTGCTTGTCGCTGAACGGCCGGACCTCTTGTCGATAGACCGAGATCACGCCGACGAGTTCGGCGTCCTTAAGCATCGGGACGACGGTGACCGTGCGAACTCCAGCTACCTCAACAAACGCAACGACCGCGGGGTTACGCTCCAGGTAAGCTGGGTTGGTCCGAAGATCCGCGGTATGAACCACTTGTTTGGTTCTGATCACTTGGCCAAGGCTGCTTTTTGAATGAGGTCGGTACGTCTGCGTCTCGGGCGCATCGGCGTACGCAAATGGCACGTTGTAGGAGGCGACCCGCCGAACGACATCGCCTTCGACAAGATTCATGGTCCCGAATTTGGCCCCGCAAACTCGCGTCGCGTTCTCCAGCATCTTCTGGAAAACCGGCTCCAACTCGCCGGGCGAAGCACTGATGACCTGGAGAACTTCTGATGTCGCTGTCTGCTGTTCCAGCGACTCCGCCAGCTCACGCGAGCGCGCCTGCACTTCGTCGAACAGCCGCGCGTTTTCTATGGCAATCACGGCCTGGTTTGCAAAGGTGGTGGCGAGATCGACGTGTCTCTTGTTGAAAGGCTGCACTCTTTTGCGGGAGATGAGCAGCAGACCGGTTACAACGCCTTCGCGTATGAGAGGTACGCCCAACATGCTGCGTATGCCGGCGGCACGCTGGAACGAACGAAAAGTGTATTCAGGATCGCTCTCGGTATCATCGATGAGCACGGGCGCGTTCGCTAGAAGTACGCGCGCGCCGAGCGAACCGCGACCAGGCTCGTGATTGATATCCAGGACCGCGCGGCGTTCCTCCTCGGGAAGACCGACACTCGCCACGCCGAGGAATTTCTCGCCAAAACGACGATGGATGACGGCGATGTCGGCCTCGCACAAACGAGCTGCTGAAGCTGCAAGAGTATCGAGAACCTTCTGCAAATCGAAGGCCGATCGGCTGATGACCTGAAGGACTTCCGAAGTTGCCGTTTGCTGCTCGAGCGACTCCGCCAGATCACGCGTGCGCGCCTGCACCTCTTCGAACAGCCGCACATTCTCGATGGCGATCACTGCCTGATCGGCAAAGGTCGTGGCCAGGTCGATGTGTTTGTCGGTAAAAGGTTGAACGGTGACGCGCGAGAGGAAAATGACGCCAATCGGAACGCCTTCGCGTAAAAGCGGCACGCCCAGCACCGTCCGGTAGTCCCCGATGCGTATGACTTCGCTCAGCTCGTATTCGGGATCAGCCTGAACGTCGTGGACTTGGACTGTTCGTCTTTCCAGCAAAACTCGACCAACGATCGATCCTCGGCCCGGCTCAATACCGATGCTTCCGAGGTATTTTACGTTTTCCAACCTCTCCTTGTCTTTGCCGGGGATGCCAAAGCTTGCAGCAAGACGGAAGGCCGTCCCATCCGGCCGCCAGATGTTCGCTAGGTCCGCCTCGCATAGCCGGGCCGCAGATTCAACGAGTGTCTGCAAAACTGTCTGCAGATCGAAAGTCGAGCGGCTGATGACCTTGAGCACGTCGGCGGTCGCGGTCTGCTGTTGCAGCGATTCGCGAAGCTCGTTGAGCAGCCGTGTGTTCTCGATGGCGATGACCGCCTGCTTGGCGAAGTTGCTCAGCAGCTCGATCTGCTTGTCAGTGAACGGGCGGACCTCTTGTCGATAGACCACGATTGCGCCGACCAGCTTGGCATCCCTAAGCATAGGTACAGTGACGAACGTCCGAGCGCCTCCGAGATCAGATAGTGCGACGATAGCGGGATTACCCTCAAGGTATCCCGGGTTGGTCCGAAGATCCGCGATATGAGACACCTGTTTGGTCCTGATCACTTGACCAAGGCCGCCTTTCGGATGAGGTCGAAACGTCCGCGTCCCGAGCGTGTCGGCGTAGGCAAGGGGCACGTTGTAAAGCGCTACCCGCCTAGCAATGTCCCCTTCGAACAGATGCATCGTGCCGAACTTGGCCCCGCAAACTCGCGTCGCGTTCTCGAGCAGGCTCTGGAACACCGGCTCGAGATCGCCGGGCGTGCTGCTGATGACCTGAAGAACCTCTGACGTCGCCGTCTGCTGCTCCAGCGACTCCGCCAAATCACGCGTGCGCGCCTGCACCTCGTCGAACAGCCGAACGTTCTCGATGGCGATGACGGCCTGATCCGCGAAGGTTTCGGCCAGCTCAATTTGCTTTGCGGTAAAGGGGCGAATTTCGCTGCGACGGACCGTAAGGGATCCAATTGCCTCCTCGCCTCGCAGCAAAGGTATTGAAAGACTTGTCCGGTGACCCATCCGTCGTGCCATAGCGGAGCCATCCGGAAATTCGATCTGCTCGGACTGCAGGTCGTGCACGTGGACCGAGCGTCCGGAGGTCCAGGCCCTTGTGAGTGGCCATTTGGCGACATCAATCGGGATCGGGCCATAGTGGGCCCCGAAAACGAGCAATTCACCCTCGCGGAGGAAGAGAACAGCATCGTAGGCATCGCACAAGCGACAGGCCGACTCGGTCAGGGTGTCCAGCACCATCTGCAAATCGAACGTCGAGCGGCTAATGACCTTCAGCACATCAGCGGTTGCGGTCTGCTGCTGGTGCGCCGCTTTTTCCCTTTCGAGCGCCTCCGCCAACTCGCGCTTAAGCCTCGAATTTTCTTTTTTTGCGTCGACGCCCGCAGCCGCGCGGTTGCGCGCCCTCGGCGCTTGGCGGGCGGTTGCAGGCTTCCGCACCGTTTTTCCGCGCTTCGCCATTGAGCTGCGCTCCGGCCCGGGAAAGCTTTAAAAGAATTAAAAACTGAGTATCGGCGCCAAGCCTATCCAATTAGGGGACAGGCGTACAGTCAGCACACCACTGCGACTTCCGACGGGCAGAAGCGTCAGCGATGGTCAAATCGTCGTTTCGGGCCGCCGCGCTTTCGCGGTGCCGAACACTTCCTCGAACGCCGGCCGCAGCGCTAGATCGACGTCGGCCATGGTCACGGGATGGCCGAGATCGACGAGTGACGTGACGCCATAGCGCGGGTCCGCCACGCCGCAAGGGACGATCGCCTCGAAGTGTGTCAGATCGGGCTCGACATTGACGGCGATGCCGTGGAACGACACCCAGCGCCGCAGCCGCACGCCGATGGCGGCGATCTTGTCTTCGAACCCAAAACCCTTGTCCGGCCGGTTCACCCAGACGCCGACGCGATCCTCGCGCCGCTCGCCGCTCACGTTGAAAGCCGCCAGGGTCCGGATGATCCATTCTTCGAGGCCCGCCACATAGGCGCGCACGTCGGGCCGCCGCCGCTTCAGGTCGAGCATGACATAGGCTACCCGCTGGCCGGGGCCGTGATAGGTGAGCTGGCCGCCGCGCCCGCTCGCAAACACCGGAAAACGGGGGCCAAGCAGGTCCGCAGGCTTGCCGCTGGTCCCGGAGGTGTAGAGCGGGGGATGTTCCAGGAGCCAGACCAGTTCGGGCGCCTTCTGTGCGGCGATATCGGCAACCCGCGCCTCCATGGCCGCGACGGCCTCGGGATAGGGCACCGGCGTGTCGGTTATCCGCCATTCGACCGCGCCGCCGCCGGCAGCCTGCGCAAAGGTCGTTAAATCGAGGTTTTGGCGGTCATTAACCATTGGCTAACCATAACGTGGTGATCTGGAACCAGGCAATTTCGCAAGCGTCCGTTCGGGTCTTTTCCGGTGCCAACCCTCGATAAAGTCAGCGTCGATCTGATGGTGGTCCTCGGCACCACAACCATGCCCATCCATCAGGTAATGCGGCTGAGCCGCGGCGCCATCATCGAGCTGGATGCGACCGAGGTCGACGAGGTCAAGATCCTCGCCAACAACCTGCCGGTCGCCAGCGGGGTAGTGCTTGTCGATCGCAACCGTATTGCGGTTGAAGTCAAGCGAATGCTGCCGCGGCTGCCCGGCACCCGCTAGGGCTGTACCGATCCGATATTCGGCTAAACCGCGATGCTGGCGGGCCTTGTCCCTCCATCCCTGATTTGTTACATCGGCGCCGTTGATCCGGTCTTGATCCGGTCCGGCGCAAGTTCCGTGCCGATCTCCCAAGCGCTCGTGGCGGAATTGGTAGACGCGCTGCCTTGAGGTGGCAGTGAGTAACATCGTGGGGGTTCGAGTCCCTCCGAGCGCACCAGGAAAATGTGCAATCCAGGCGTGCCCGCCGAACGCCGGGACGTCAGCGCGTCATGCCGGCGATGCAGCTGGTGTGGCGATTTCGAACGGCGATCGTTGGCTTGCCGTAACAACCTTGGCGTCGAGCGGCTCGAGCTCGAGGCGCGACGTCTCGCAGCGCTTACCGGGGACGGCCCCGCCGCATCCGCCGCGCGCAAGCAAATCGTCAACGATGTCGCCACGCTGCGTCACGGCGGCGAAATGAAGTCATATATCGATCTGTTGTTTCTCACCTTGATCGTGGTGCTCTGCATCTCGAAGATCGTGACGAACTGAGCCGTTGCGCCAAACCGCCGCTCATCGCGCGCCGATCGGCACGGCGATCGTGCCCGGGGAATCGCTGGCGTCGACCGAAATCAGCTTTGCGAGACCGTCCGTTTTAGGCTCGGTCGGGACCGGTTGTTCCGCGTGATGCGAGGGCGTAGCGAGCTCTTGCGTGGCCGCGCCTGGCCTTTCCTGTATTTCGAAAATGCTCTGCGCCGGGACAGGCAGGATATTTGCGGCGCTGCCCGGCGCGAGCGATGATTGCCGGGGCCAGGGCGCTTCCCGCGGCAGCGGAACGCGGCGTGCAGGCCGGCTGGCGTGATTCGACGCCTCCACGAGGCTCATCGACCGTCCATCTCGCCAGTCCAGATCCGACAGCGCGGGGCCGGGAAGCATTTCGGCGTTGGCAAAAACGAAATTGGGAATTTTTGGCCAGTGCGAGATCGCCACGTTTTCCGACGGCGGATGCAATTGCCATTGCTGCGGCTCGGTCGGCGTCGCCGGTTGCTCCGGCGTCGCCGGCACCACGTGGACGATGCGATAGCGGCGCGCGTTCAGCTCGCGCAGAATCCTCGGCAATGCGGCGACGGTTCGCGCCTGAATATCGTGGAGCAGTAGAATGCCTCTTCCCTTGGCTTCGAGCCGCTTGATCGCGATGTCGTACACACGCGAGGACGAAATATGGTGCCAGTCATCAGCCGGAAAATCGGCGCTCCAGATCTGGATGCCCTGCGAGGCCAGATAGTCCTCGACGCCGTCGGCGCGCGACAGGCCGGGGATACGAAAGAAGGGGGCGAGCGCAGCGTCGTCCCCAAGCGCAGTCTTGACCGATGCGATCCCGTCGTCGATCTCCTGCCTGGCGCGCTCGATCGACATCCGCTTCATGCCCGTCGGATGATTTTGGGTATGGGTGCCGATGCTATGGCCGGCGTCGCGGAGCTTGCGGACGCCTTCCGGAGCGGACTGGGCCATGCGGCCGATGATGAAGAAGGTCGCCTTCACGCATTGCGAGGCAAGAATGTCCAAAACCTGATTGCTGTTGCGCGGCAACGGCCCGTCGTCGAAGGTCAGCACCACCTCGTGGTCCCCGAGCGGCAGCGTTTCTGCATATTGCATGGTGCCGATGCGGGGATGCTGCCTGGGATCGACGACCAGGGTTCGTGAAGTGCCCAGCGCGCCGGGATGGCCGCGACAATCGGCGGCCGACGCCGTTTGTGCGGTGATAGCGAGTAATCCCAGACACAAGGCGGCCCACTGCAGTGTCCGAACTCCAACCAACACATTACCGAACATGAAGCCCCCGCCTGCATTGCCACTTGCTTCCGATAATTGCACAGACCGCTATGAACGGCGCCTTAATTGTTTGACTTCCTCACCTGATTTAGGTTCACGGGACACCATCAAAATCGACCCTGGGGGCAGCCGGGACAAGATGGACCACGCGATAATGATGGTCCTTCAGATAGCGCAGGAAAGCCGGCAGCATGGCGGCGGTTGGCGCCTTCGGGTCGTGCAGCAGGATGATCCCCTTGCGGGCGGCTCTCAGCCGATCGGTAAGCAGCTTCAATTCGTGGCTTGGCGTCATCGGATTCCAGTCGCTGGCCCAGAGGTCGGCACCGAACACCGCGATCCCGCGCGATTGCAGCAGGTCGAGGGTCGCCGGCGTCGTCTCGAAGCCGGGAAAACGAAAGAACGGCGTGCTCGGGGTGGTGGTCGCGACACCGTGAAGCGCCATTTCATCCGCGGCAATGCCCCGGTCGATTTCCTCTCGGGTCTCGCTTGCCGGGATTTGCATCAGGCTGCGGTGCAGCCAGGTGTGGTGTCCGATGGTGTGGCCGTCGGCGGCGATCCATCGCACCAGGGCAGAATGTTCTGAGGCCGGCTTGCCGATCAGGAAGAACGTCGCCCGCACGCATTCCTGGGCCAGTGCCGCCAGAACCCGCGGCGTCGTCGGAGGCCACGGGCCGTCGTCGAATGTGAGCACGACCTCGTGATCTTCCAGCGGCAGCGTTTGCGGAAAGTTTTTCAGGCCGATCCGCGGGGTGGTGGCGGCATCGACGCTAAGAATGCGTGAGGTGCCCAGCGTTCCCTTGCGCGGACAGTCCGCTGCCCGGGCCGCCACGCTCCACGCCATCGAGGCGGCGAGGGTGGTCCCCAGCAGGTTTGTGAGCTTCCGAGCTCGTTTTCGCTGGCGCATCTTTGTCATTGCGCTAGGTGATGCCCATTGGGTAATGCGTGAAGCGATAACTCAGACTAGTTCAGCAATTCTGTCAAACCGGCGAGGCGTGGCATGGCCGAAAATATCGACGCTGCCCATCCCGCCGATGCGTCGGTGCTCGACCGCCTCCCGATGCGCGACGAAGATGGCGAAATTCGACAGGAATTTATCGAGGAAATCTCGCGCGCGATCCATGCCGAAGACGCCCCATTGCTGCGGGCAATTGTCGCGGAACTGCATGAGGCCGACCTTGGCGATCTGATCGCCGCGCTCGAACCCGACGACCGCGTCAAGCTCGTGGAGCTGACCGGCACGGATTTCGATTTTTCGGCGCTTAACGAAGTCGACGACGCTGTCCGCGAGGAGATCCTCGAGGAACTCGAACCCGAGACAGTCGCCGAGGGCGTTCGCGAACTGGAATCCGACGACGCGGTCGAATTGCTCGAAAGCCTCGACGAAGAAGACAAGGTCGAGATCCTCGAAAAGCTGCCGCCATCCGAGCGCGTCGCGCTCGAGCGCAGCCTGCTCTATCCGGAAAATTCCGCCGGCCGCCGGATGCAGACCGAGTTCATTGCGGTGCCGCCGGACTGGACCGTGGGGCAAACGATCGACTACATGCGCGACACGCCCGATTTGCCGGATCGGTTTTACGAAGTCTATGCTGTCGATGACGCGCAACATTGGCAAGGCGCGGTGTCGCTGGACGTGCTGTTGCGTTCGCGCAGGCCCGTGCCGCTTTCCGATCTGATCGATGAAGACCGCCGCCGCGTCTCGGTCATGGACGACCAGGAGGAGGTGGCGCGGCTGTTCGGCAAGTACAATCTGGTCGCAGCACCAGTTGTCGATACTGCAAACCGGCTGGTCGGTGTCATCACTATCGACGACGTGGTCGACGTGATCGAGGAAGAGGCCGAAGAGGACTTGAAGGCGCTCGGCGGCGTCACCAGCCGCGAAGAATTATCCGATAACGTCTGGACCATCGCCAGGGGCCGCTTCAACTGGCTATTGGTCAATCTTGCCACCGCGTTCCTGGCGTCCTCGGTGCTCGGCCTGTTCGAGGGTCAGCTGGAAAAGATGGTGGCGCTGGCGGTACTGGCGCCGATCGTCGCCAGTCAGGGCGGCAACGCAGCGACCCAGACCATGACGGTGGCGGTGCGCGCACTGGCGACCCGCGAGCTCGGCTCCAACAACGCGCTTCGCGTCATCATGCGCGAGGTACTGGTCGGCCTTGTCAATGGGCTGGCGTTTGCCGTCATCACCGGCGTTGCCGCGGTGGCCTGGTTCAAGATCCCCGGACTTGGCGTCGTGATCGGCCTGGCGATCATATGCAATCTGATTGCCGGCGCGCTCGGCGGCATTCTGATCCCGATGCTGCTGGAACGGGTTCGGGCCGACCCGGCAGTGGCGTCGGGTACGTTCGTCACGACGATCACCGACGTGGTCGGCTTCCTCTCGTTTCTCGGCATCGCAACGCTATGGTTCGGGCTGAAATAGCCCGATACGCCGGGCCCGCGCATCGTTAATCAAAGCTTAACGCCCATCGCCGATCATTTCCGCGGGAGTGGAATCGGCATGCAGCGCTTGCGGCTGAAAGCGGATGGACGGATTGTCGAATTGCGCGACGGGCGGGAGTTTCCGCTCGCGCCTTCGATGCCGTTCGCGCCACCGGCGAGGACCTCGGTCGCGCCGGCGACGACAAGTGTCGCGCTTGAGATGGCGACCTCTCCGGCGGTTCGCGACCTTCGCCGGCGCGCGCGCCTGACGCAGCAGGAATTCGCGGCGCGGCTAGGGGTGCCGGTTGAAACCATTCGCAACTGGGAGCAAGGCAAGCGCATGCCGCGCGGACCGGCGCGGGCACTGCTCGCGGTAATCGCCCATGCACCGGAAACGGTATTTGCCGCGCTGGCCAGGCCTTGATTCTGAAAAGGCTTTGATCCTGAGAAGCGCGTGATTCCGGCGCTGATCTGAACCGCGAATCTTCCGCGCGGCAATATTGGCAGCGCGATCCTCAGGGAACATACTGGGGCTCGATCTGCTTGAGTAGCTGCGATGCAATTCGTCGAGGCCAACGGCGCCAAGATTCCTGCCGTCGGATTGGGTACCTGGGAACTACGCGGGCGAAGCTGCGCACGCCTGGTCGAGCAGGCGCTGAAGCTTGGTTATCGCCACATCGACACCGCGCAGGCCTACGAGAACGAACGCGAGGTCGGCGACGGGCTGCGCGCTTCGAGGGTCAGGCGCGACGAGGTATTCGTGACGACCAAGGTCTGGACTACTCACTTCGCGCCGAACGATCTCGAGCGATCGGCCAAGGACAGCCTCACAAAGCTGCGCCTTTCCGAAATCGACCTGTTGCTGCTGCACTGGCCAAACCCGCACGTGCCCTTGCAGGAGACGTTGGGCGCGCTGGCGCAGGTCAAAAAACTCGGCATGTGCAGGCACATCGGCGTCTCGAACTTCACCGTGGCTTTGATCGAAGAGGCCGTCGCGGCATGCCCGGAACCGCTGGTGTGCGACCAGGTCGAATACCATCCCTATCTGGATCAAACCAAGGTAAAGGACGCGTGCGCACGTCAGGGCATGGCTTTGGTCGCCTATAGCCCGGTTGCCAAGGGCCGTATCAAGAACGACCGGACGCTGGCGCAAATCGGGCAGGCGCACGGCAAAACCGCCGCCCAGGTTTGCCTGCGCTGGCTCGTGCAGCAGAATGTTGCCGCGATACCGCGGACATCGCGGATCGAGCGGCTGTCGGAAAATATCGACATCTTCGACTTCGTGCTGTCCGAGGAGGAGATGCGCCAAATCTCCCTGATGGGAAGCGCCAAAGTCCGGCTCACCGATTTCGGTTTCGCGCCGAAATGGGATTGAGACTGTTGCGTTGCCCGCTATGCTGGCGGCGGGGACGATCTTGAAAAACGTTGATTGAATACGGTGGAACCACGACGGTTCATACGCTCGGGCATCGCAGCATCGGCGATCGGCCACCTGTCGATTCTGACGGCGGTTCTGATCTTCACCGAGGTGCATCCGCTCGGCACGGTCACGGCCGAGCCGATCACGGTCGATATTGTTTCACCGGACGAGGCCGCGAAGGCTGAGCCGCTTCCGACGCCGAAAACGGAGCCTTCTCACCCCTTCGAC
This sequence comes from Alphaproteobacteria bacterium, assembly GCA_005884465.1. Classification (GTDB taxonomy): domain Bacteria; phylum Pseudomonadota; class Alphaproteobacteria; order Rhizobiales; family Xanthobacteraceae; genus Bradyrhizobium. The sequence continues at coordinate 39,677 of VAZH01000134.1, forward strand.
CTTTCCTCGAAATCTGCTTCGAGTTCACCGGCAGCTGCCGCCGCGCCCGCGGCTGCCACGCAGCCGCAAAAGCAGGCCACGCTGTCGACGCCGAGTCTTGATCGACAAGAGGCTCAACAGGCCAATGCGCAGCCGCAACCGCCGTCGACATCGCCGTTGCCTGCCTACAGACCTCCGGAGCCTGATCTTTCCATCAAATACCACGTGCTGCTTGGTCTGCCCCCAGATTTGCCCCAGGCCAAATCAGGCGACTTCGACGCCCCGGCGTCAAAGACCGCCGACATTGCGTCCAGTCTCATCACGGAGTTTCGGCGTCATCTCAGGACATGTTCGAGACTGCCGGAGTCGATCGCAGCCTCCGACAAGGTCAAGGTTACACTGCGGGTGCTGATGACGCCTGAAGGCAGGCTTGCGGCAGAACCGATCTTGATCGAAGCCAGCGCGTCGACAAAGGGACCGGCTTTGATGCAAGGCGCCATCACTGCGCTCCAGGCTTGCCAGCCCTACGCGATGCTGCCGGCGGAACGATATGGTGAATGGAAAGTGCTCGACTTAAGCTTCACGCCGCAGGATTTTTCGGGCTCTTCTTGACTCTGATCGCGCGGCAGGGGTTGGAGGCGAACTCCCTGCGCCAGCAAACCAACAAGGGATTTTTTCGAGATGGCTTTGAAGCTCGTGATTGGCAACAAAAACTATTCCTCGTGGTCGATGCGGCCGTGGCTGGCGCTGCGGGCCAACAACATTCCCTTCGACGAAGTCTTTATTCCGCTCTACACCGGAGAAACCGACAAAAAACGGATTTTGAGTTTCACACATTCCGGCAAGGTGCCGGCGCTGATAGATGGTGACGTCACGGTCTGGGATTCACTGGCCATCATCGAATACGTTGCCGAACGGTTTCCGCAGGCCCGGCTGTGGCCCGAGGACCCGGCTCGCCGGGCGCATGCGCGTTCGATTTCGGCGGAGATGCATTCGGGCTTTGCAGCGCTGCGCAACGAATGCGGCATGAACCTGCACCGGCCGGTGCGCGCAATAGCGTTGTCGGCCGATGCGTGCGCCGATATCAACCGCATTCAGCAGATCTGGACCGAGTGCCGCGAGCGCTATGGAAAATTTGGGCCGTTCCTGTTCGGAAACTTCGGCGGCGCGGACGCCATGTTTGCGCCGGTGGTGCATCGCTTTCGGACCTATGCGATCGAAGTAGCGCCGGAGGTTCAGGCCTACATGGACACGATGATGTCGTTACCGGCCTTTCAGGAGTGGACGCGGGCGGCTCTTGCCGAGACCCTCTTGATCGAGAAGTTCGAGACGGTGTAGGCCAGAATTGCCAAGGGTTTGGCGCAACAGCTTCCCGCCGCCGCGGATCGCGCCGGTCCGGACGGCAAGCTGGCGCATACGGCCTGGACCTCAGAAGAAAATAGGTTCCGGCCGGTGGCAGGGCGATTCGCCCAGAACCGGCGAAATCGCGTTTATCGCACTGAAAAACCTGCAAAATCCGCGTATTTGCCATGTCCCGATGTGACTGGCCAACGCGGCGGGCGCTATGCTATATAGTCGCGGGGTTTTCAATCTGGCCGTTGCAGCGGGACCGCGAGCACAGCCGGCTTTTTGCGTGATGGGAGAAGGCGTTGAAGCACAAATTCACCGTTGGAGAGACCGTTTATTTTACTGCCAGCAATGTCGCGCGTCCGGCCGCCAGCGGCACCTATGAGGTGATCCGGCTGCTTCCGACCGACGGGGATGACTGCCAGTACCGGATCAAAAGCTCGACCGAGGCTTTCGAGCGGGTGGCCAAGGAAAGTCAGCTCAACATTTCCTAAGGAATCGCGCATGGCCGGGCGAAGCGGATTCCGTTTTGCCCGCCGCCAAAAGGCCCGGTTCACAGGACCATTCTGCGCATGATGAGTGCGGAGAAAGGTATTCACTTCCGCGCAATGCGTCTTATGCCGCGTTGAGGGACATCGCGCATGAATTGGGCCTGGGTTACATCGCTCGATCAACTGTGGCGTTCGCCGACCTTTCCGATGTGGCTGACATTGGCCGCGTCGGGATTCTTCGGAATTATCGTTCTCATCACGCTGTTGCGCGCAGAGAAATCCGTCGCCAACGGCGCGCTGACCGTCATCACGCTGCTGGCGATCGGCATCGCCGCCACCGCTACCATTCGCGGGTTCGGTCCGGGCCAGGGCGCGTCCGCTGAGACCCGATCCTCCCAATCGGTGAGCGCGGGGCTGCCGGCATTGTCGTGCATCGACGATCTGGCAGGAGAAACCGTTTTGACGGCATGCGAGAAGGTCTTGTTCGGCTCGGCCGAATCCACCGCCGCCGCACTGTCATATGCGGCGTCCCAGATTACATGGCTCACCGCGTTCGGCGATGTCGCCGCAGCAAATGCGAACATGACACCCGAATTGCAAATGGTGCGTCGTGCGGTCGAACGCGACCGCTACGGGCTGATGGCTTACGTACTCGCCGCGCGCGACCATTGTACGCCCTCGGACTGCGCAGCGTTTCGGGCAATTACCGATCGCAACCAGATCGTGGCCAATATGAATGAGCGGACTTATGAAGGCCTGATTGTGCGTTACGCGCCATCTTGGAACATGCCTGCGGTGACGCCGGCGCCCGTCGCGGCGCTTCCGCCATCGATGCCACTAGGCAAACCCACCAACGCCGAATTCCCGACCGCAGCCTCGACCCCGCCCATTAGCATCATGACGCCGGAGCCGGGGCAGGCGACGACGCCCACTGCACCGCGCCCGGCGTCATCATCTCCACCATCTTCATCTCCACCGCTAACCAATGCGCCATTGCCGTCGCCACGGCCGACTCCGGCGCTCGCGGCGGCCAAAAAGCCGGCTGCGCCCAAGCCGGCCCGCATGGCCGCGCCGGTTCAGCTGGCACCGGCGGCGCCGGCTCCCGCAGCGGCTGCGCCAGAGCCCGCTCCCTCGGCAGCGAATGATTGATCCTTTCAAAAGCCAGCGCTGAGCGTTAAACCCTCGATTCATGCCGCTTCATCTCATCAAGCTTGCCGTAGGCTGCGAATCGGTGACGGAGCTCAAGAGCTGGGTCGCGGAGCGCATGCAAACCGCGAAGAGAAAGGGCCTGCCGCTACATCATATTCACATCACCCGGATGACGCCGAAGCGCTTCGACGAATTGCTTGCGGGCGGCTCGCTCTACTGGGTAATCCGGGGTGAGATCGCGGCGCGTGAAAAAATTATCGCGATCGAGCCATTCCGCGACCGCGACGGCATCGGACGATGCCGGCTGGTGATGCAGCCCAAAGTGGTCGCGGTGCTGCCGCGGCCGATGCGGCCGTTCCAGGGCTGGCGCTATTTCGTTCAAAGCGACGTTCCTCCGGATCTCAAATCCGCAGGCGCCGGCATCGCGGCTTTGCCCGAACCCTTGCGCCGCGAACTGCGCGAGCTCGGGCTGCTTTAGACAGCGACGTTATCGATCAGCCGGGTGGTTCCGATTCTGGCCGCCGTCAGGATTCGCATCGGTCCGTCCTTCGCCGAGGCGATCGGCGCCAGCGTCCCGGCATGGCGGACCTCGAAATAATCCAGCGCGAACCCGGCGCCGGCGGCGAGTTCCGCGCCACCGGCCCTCGCAGCTTCGAGATCGTCGCCCGCACGCAAGCGCCGGGCAGCTTCCTTCATGGCGCGGTATAGTACCGGCGCGGTGCGGCGTTCTTCCGGCGACAAATTGACATTCCGCGAAGACATGGCGAGGCCATCGCGCTCGCGCACGGTTCGCGAGCCAATCACCCTGACGCCGAGGTCGAGATCCCGGGCCATCCGCGTCACCACCCGCAATTGCTGAAAATCCTTTTCGCCAAAGACCGCGAAATCCGGCCGGACTTGCGTGAACAGCTTGCCGACCACGGTGGTGACGCCGCCGAAGAAATGCGGCCGGAACCGATCCTCCAGACCCGCGGTGGCCGGTCCCTCGGTCAGGATCCTGGTGGCGAAGCCGTCGGGGTACATGGTCTTGACGTCCGGATTCCAGATCAGGTCGACCTCCTCGGCGGCAAGCTTGGCGACGTCAGCCTTCCAGGTGCGCGGGTAAGAACTGAAATCCTCCGAGGGCGCGAATTGGGTGGGGTTAACGAAGATCGAGACGATCACCCTTGTGGCCCGACGTTTCGCCAGCCGAACCAGCGACACATGGCCGTCATGGAGTGCTCCCATGGTTGGCACCAGCGCGGTCGTGGCCTTTTTCGCCTTGAGGCGATCGAGGGCGCGACGCAACGCGGGGACCGTACGGACGATCATGGGGCTTCGCGACATCTGGGCTCGGTCTGATCTCAGGGAGGCCGCGGGGCTTGCGGTGGGACGGCGACCTTATCAAGGTCGATGCTTGGCCGCCAAGCCGGCAGGCGACTCATCTATACAGACAGCGATCGAGCTCCCGGCCACTCCGGGTGAGTAGCGCCTTGAGGGCGCAATAACGGGCGGCGCACGGCAGCGCGGTGGATTCGATTCATGATTAAGTCACACCATCAACGATTCAGAGGTGCTGTTGCGCAATTTACTTGACCGCGGTCGCGCGTGATTTGAAGATATCTACCAGAGGTCGAAGAATGTTGGTGCAGACTAGTCAGGGTCAGTCGGGCTCGGCGCATGTCGTCGTGCTCGGCAACGAGAAGGGTGGTTCAGGCAAATCCACTACCGCCTTGCATATCGCAGTCGCCCTGATGAAAGCGGGCCAGCGGGTCGCCACCATCGATCTCGATTGCCGTCAGCAAAGCTTTACCCGCTACATCAACAACCGACGCGCCTGGGCGCGCCGGACCGGGCTAGGTCTGGAACTCCCGGTGCATTGCTGCATCAAGCATGGCAACACCATGCAGATCGCCGACAACGAGACGTCCGAATTCCAGCAATTCATGGATGCCGTTAGCGCGATCGAACGGACGTTCGATTTCATCGTCATCGATACCCCGGGGTCGGATAGTTATCTGATGCGTCTGGCGCATTCGATGGCCGATACATTGGTGACGCCGATCAACGACAGCTTCCTCGATTTCGACGTCCTCGGGACGGTCGACCCCGCGACCTATGCCGTGACCGGCGAAAGCCATTATGCGGAGATGGTGCGCGACACCAGGCGCAAGCGCCGCCAACTCGACGGCGCCTCTACCGACTGGATCGTGGTCCGCAACCGATTGTCGATGATTGGATCGCGCAACAAGCAGCTCGTCGCCGACGGCCTCAACGAGCTATCGTTCCGGCTCGGCTTCCGCTCGATCGATGGTTTCGCCGAACGCGTGGTTTACCGCGAGTTTTTTCCGCGCGGCCTGACTGCGCTCGACGACATCGACGAAACAACCCTTGGCAC
>VAZH01000212.1:0-2446 GCA_005884465.1 Alphaproteobacteria bacterium
GCACCATCGCTCGGGCGCGGCTCTATACTTTATCGTCTCCGGCACCGGGGCTAACACGATCGACGGCAAGACAGAAGCAAGGGGACCCAGTTCCCTGATCTATGAACCGTACGCCCTCGTGCACCAATGGGGCAACCCAGGCAATGAGCCGTTGACATTCCTGGCCTTCAACATCAATCCGGAAGGCGTGGCAGCCGTGCTTCCGGGCGCGCCGTAATCCAGACTATAAAGGATACCTCGGGACGCCGAGCGGTCAATTTCTCAAGTACGACCCATCACAGGATTCTGTGTCAACGTTGGGAGCTTCAGAAGGACAACGGCAGCGATCGGCGGCTTCTGGTGGAGATGAGAGGTCAGGACTTCCTAGCTCTGGTGGGTCAGGACTTGATATCTCAGGTGGATACGGCAACACGTTCCCCGGGAAATGAGGTCTGACATATGAACGTTCGACTCGTCGCCGTTGCCCTGATTCTACTGTTAACCCATTGGTCAGCCGAGACGGCAATGATAAAAAACGTGAAGCTAGGTGGTCCAGAGCTTAAGGCTGCCGCGATTGCTTTGGAGCGATTCCATACCCAGGAAAGTCGTTATGACCCGCGAATTTTGCAATTTGGATAGAGGACCATCCGGACAGCTTTGAGGTGGTTCTAGTTCCCCTTCCTGCTTCGGGCCATCCAGATCCACGTGGAGGGACTACCGAGTTTGGTCGTGAGGGCCGTGTCGAAAGATAAGTACGAAATTATCCGAACTTCATTCGGGCGATAAACACTAAGCCCTTCACCTACGGCCTTCTCGATCGTCTCTCAAGAGTCCGTAGGACGGGTATCGCTGCGCTCCACCCATGCTACGGGCTACAAACCTAATGCCCCGCAATCTCCGGCACCTTGGTCGCCGACGGGGTGTTGCGGCTGCGCTGGGTGCGGACGATGCCGTCGATGATGGTCATGCCGACGCCGGGCAGGTCGCCGAGCTGCACGCTGTCGAGCAGGTTCTTGCCGGCGGAATGCTGCGCCCTGTCCATGATGACGAAATCGGCCGCGCGCCCGACTTCGATGATGCCGCAGTCCAGCGCGCGCATCCTCGCGGTGTTGCCGGTCGCAAAGCAGAACGCGATTTCCGCCGGCACCTCGCCGAGCGATGACAACAGCGACACCATGCGCAGGATTCCCAGCGGCTGCACGCCGGAGCCAGCCGGCGCATCGGTGCCGCGTTATAGGGAAGTCAGCTATCGCAGCATACTGTCCCGTGAGCGTCTTTTGATGAGGAGGTAGAATGCCAAAGCTACCGACATGATGCTTTCGGCAAATATCACTACGAATACAAAAGGGTCGTCGATCTTAGTGACAGAGGCGATCGATCTGTAGACAAAGAATCTGCAACAAGGGGATGCCAATGCCAGTGACAAGAAAGATCAACCATGGCAGGAGGCGTCGAATTGAGTACTTTGGGAAACAGATCCCAATAAAGAAAGTACCAAGCCACGATGCCGAGTTCTATGGGTACCAAGAGGATGATTGTGAGCCGAGGTACCAGAAGGGATGTCTGGTCCATTTCGCGGTGCCCCTTTCTTCGCTGCGAGTTACTTACGTAGATGCTCACCCAGAGCAGCGCCCGTATCGCTCAGGTTGATGGCTCGGGGACGGCGCGAACAAGTTTGTTAGCCAGCGTGGTTGTTTTCGTTTGCGTCGTCGCTCCGAACTTGGTCGAGTAGCCTCAGACGATCCGCAATCATTTCTTTTGCCGCAGCGATCTTTGCGACGAGCGTTGCAGCAACCTTCTGGTGAAGAGCCCATAGCTCATCGATAGACATTGAACTCAGGTCTTGGACCTCTTTTGGGGGGTATTCTTTCGGAGTTTCTGGTGCGCGAGGTTTCTGTTCCACTTTAGTCTTCCCGCTTGATTTTGAGGGTGGTGGGGCCGTCGACGGGGAAGCGCCAACCGGCCCCTGTCGTGCAGTGGGTCTCAGGCCGCTGACTTGGGGGGCAGTCGGCTAATGCACGACGATCAACGATAGTCGTTGGTCGCACTGCCACAACTAAACTCGCTCGTTAACCTGAATGTCGACGCTGCGGGTTAATTCTGGAACTATCATCGCGTCGCCGACTTGGGAGCCCACGGGGTTACTCCAGGATCAAGTTTTGACTCTCAGCGGGCTTTTTTATTCGCCCGTTGCCTTCGGAACGCCATACAGGTTCTCACTTCCGGCAGGGCGCAACGGCCCAAGTTTGAGGGCCATTGCGCACAGCCTCATTGACCTTGGCGCGGTCGCGGCGCTCGTCCGGCGGCAGAGCCATCACCGCGTCATGGATCGCAGCATCGATCGTCAGCATGCTATCGACCGGCTTTTCCACCCACTTGCCACCAGAGATCAAACGCGTCTTTGTTATCGTTCATCACATATCTCGTTTCAGCTTGCGTCGGGCCCAATGCGGATCTTTGCGCGAGG
>VAZH01000212.1:2452-7603 GCA_005884465.1 Alphaproteobacteria bacterium
GGGGTTAAACTCGCGAACGTGGCCGCGGTTCAACGCCCGCATGACGCCGATACGCGCAAACATCGTCGGGCCGCCCGACGTCGCTACAAGGATCAAGGCCTCCATTGCGGCCTGCCACTCCGCGGCGGCCTGGTGTTCAGCCTTTGGAAGTCTCGTGATGTATTTGCCGGAGTCCGCGAGCGTGACAAGCTAGCGACCGCGCGGCAACGGTATCGGTTCATCAAAGCGTCGTTTCCAGCCCCCGATCAGCCACCGGCGTCGATCGGCACGCGCAGGCGCTTCATGGTGATTTCGATATTCTGAGATTGCAGGTGGCGCCAGCTCTCGACCTCGGTCGGGTAGCGGTCTTTCGGGAAGCGTTCGAAATATTCCGCAGCCAGCTTCTTGGCGGCCGTTCGCTCCCTGGTGAATTTCTCGCGGATGAACGGGTCTTGGGGCATGGCTCCCATCAAAACGCAGTCTGAGCGGGGCAGGCAAATCGGCGGTAGGGTCAGTTTGATTGTAGCAAAGTCCGGTCTGAAAAAGGCCCGGTTCGGCGCGCATATTGCTGCATGGCATACAGGCTAGCAGTTAAGCGGCGCGGCCGTCGCCCTGCCACACCCTACAAGTGGGAAATTTACGAGGACGACAAGCTGGTAGAGCAGTCACTTGAGTATTTTCCCAGCAAGGGGAAGGCCGTAGAATCTGGTAATAAAGTGCTTCTGCGCCTTCGAAATCGAAAGGCCCGAGAGCGGGATTAATCCTGAAGGCTGACGGCACGGGATCATTTTGGGCCGGTGGAGTGCGGACAAACTCAGCTAGTGCCTTTATGAAAACCAAACGAGGCGAAGATCATTCCTCCGATGACTGTAAACAAAGTCTTTGAGGCCATCGGCCTTGGAAAGCCACTGGGTCATAGCATGACCCTCCGCACTTCGCCGCGCCGGAGTACTCCCGACTTCCGGGTAATCGTTAGCCGTTGCTTTGTGAGTGTGGCAACATAGTTGGATGGAATTACCTCTTTTACAGCCGCCACGGCGTTGGCCTTCGCCACGGCCGCAACCCAAAGGGACTTCTGGCCATCGGGCGCGATGACTTCCACCATGGGTATTTTGGTGCGAACGTTTGGCATGTTGGGGACATGCCCCCAGAATCTTACTTTTCTACGGCGAGGCAGCGACCGAAGGCAGGCGTAGGTACGGCGCGTTGTAGACATGGTACCGGAGGATTGCACTGCCCGGATTTAGTACAACGCCGGTGTTGTGCGTCAGGGCCTTTTGGATCTGTGAGTAGTCTAATTCGGCCTACCCATTTTGGCGCTGGCCTGTTGTACGGCCCTACCGAAACGGCACGGCCTGAGCTATTCATCTGCAATGTGATTTTTGTTCAATTCGTCTCTGATTTCTCGTGCCTGTTCTTCGGTTAGCTCAATAGCCGGACGGCCTCCTTCCAACCTTGCGGGTGCTCGGGCATGTCTGTCCCAAACCATCCAGCCCTTGCTTCCCGTTCTTACAAGGTAGCGCGTCAGCTCAGTCATTTTCGCCTTTTTCAGCCCTGGGCACGGCAACATCGGGCTGCTGAGTTGAACACCGAAGCATCCGAAGTATTCCGCGAGGGAGCGTGCATTATCGAAGTCGCGGCCGAACGACGGCGCGCGTTTCCCAAACGTGGGGAATTGGTAATTGAAAATTCAGCAAATCAGGCGGCCTTCAGCTCCAATCGAGCGCGCGATGACCCTCGTTGGTAAGCACGGGCTCATCATCCCGCATTTCGATGAGGCCTAATTCGGCCAACATCCTGAGATCATCCGGCCTGACGGGCGACAATTTTGTTCGCTCGGCTTTGATATCGCGTAGCGCCCAGCGGAGACGGATCGCCGTGTCTAAATCTAATCCCGCCAGCGGGGCTGAGCCTGGTTGCTCTGCCATAGTCGTTGCATTTCCTTCGTCGCTCGCGGTCTCGATTATGCTTGCTTCAAGCGCAGGCTCATCGGTACTCGGTTGATCAAGTAAGGTGGCCGGCGACGGTTCCTCACGGGTTGAAATTGGTGGGCCATCGCGGAATAGTTCCGTCACCATTTCATCCAGCGCCTGCAGTCTGTCAGGCGTCATTTCTTCGCCTTCGGCTGATCAACGCGAGCCTCGCGAAACTCTGTCGGCCCCTTGGTGAGCCGACGTCTGCGCTCGGCTCGCTCTTCCGGCGGCGCAGCGGGATCGATAATCCTTTCGATTGCCTTTGTGGCGAGCTCCTGAGCTCGCAACCTCGGGCCGGGCTTGCTGACCGGCCTCGCTGGCGTCTTGACCTTCAACCCGAGCTCGACCAGGCGGCGGATGGCTTCGGAGCGGGTCGGCGTATCAGGCTGCGAGCCAGCCCATTTGTCGACCTCTGTGCCTAATGCCGGGGACAACCGGACAGCAGTAACCGGATAAACGCCGCCTTTCTTCTTAGGGCGGCCCCTCGATTTTTTGTTTACGGAAATTGATTTTTTCATAATTTCAGTTTACAGAAAATGTGAGCCGAGGGGAGGTGGCTGCTTCCGCCTCGGTTCTAGCCCGACCACGAAGGAATCGAATCCCATGGCCAACCCTGACCGCGTGCATAGCACGCCACGACGAACTGCGCTCAAAATCGTTGCCGGCACGACGGCGCGCCAGGCCGATCCTTACGACGAGGCGTTTCTAAAACAGTACGATCCGGCCTTGCGCGCCATCAACGCGCATCGGCAGGCGGTGAAGATTCACATCGAAGGCCGTGCGCGTGGAATTTTGCATCCGAGGGCAACGTGACGAAGGCGGCCTTCGCGCGGCTTGAAGAGACCACAAAGCGAAGCCTGCGAGCGTCCATCTATTTTTCTGTCTTGATGGCCGGAAGCATTACATGGCCGTCCCGCAAAACCACTTTCAGCACTGAAGCAAATTCTGGATCGGCAAGAAGAGCGTCGGCCACGCTGAATGAAGGGTCGGGATTCCACGTCGCGCCACCGCTGACTTCAGACAGTGCAGCTTCGGTCATTGCGTAGCCTATCCGGCCGCTGCCAACTTCCAGGAACTTCCGGACCCTGTGCACCAACTATGCCCCTGGTTTTTGCCCCACTCGACAAGGCGCCGTTGTCCGCAGGTTACCTCGTTCGCCGCGGAAATTAAGTTCACTTTGTAACTTAAGCGCCTTGGATGCACCGGGACGCCGATGAATCTAAGGCGGGCCCGAAACGCTCGAAGATCACGCCTTACCTTTGGGTGCATCCGGACGAGGAGCGATGTCCGCGATCGTCTTACCCTGACAAAACCGCTTGCAAACGATCGATAGGAGCGCGGCTTGGGATGGCAAAGCCCTTTAGGCATTTCTACGACCTGGTCGCGAGCGGTCAGTTTCAATAGGCCCGGATGACGCGTTCGTCGCGGGACGGGCCGCGAAGCTGGTCCTGCGGTCGTCGAGTTTATCCAGCAACCGAGGGCTTATGTCGTGCAGGAATTCGCAAGAGGGAAAGAGATCGATCAGATTTTCGGCGATCTCGAAGAAAGCTATAGGCGGGTGAAGGCGCTACGGAAGTCATGAAACGCCGGCGCCCGATCGATCAAAAAGCGCAACCGCCAGCGACTCGCCGCGCATAGCCGACGGCTCAAGCGATAGCAATCAGGCCGCGGGCTCAGGTCCGCGGCCTCAAACCCGTCGACTCAACCCGGCGGGTTTTTCTCCGCTTGCTGGGCGAGGCAAGCTGTAGACATGGCCCTTCAGGCCGATGCTTTCGGGGTGCGGGCGGTGAGGAAAATCTGGCGGCCCACCGCTGCTCGAAGCTTCTTTCAATGTGAAGAGGGATACTGCTCATACCCAAGCTCCGGGTTCCTGGTCGCCCCGGTGTCAAAGGCCTCAACGCGCGCGGCCTTTTAAAGGTCCACCCAAAAGGCACGATCTCTTTTGGCGGCGTCTCGAGCAATCGGCGCTAGCGAGCCGTGCGGTTAGCCGGGCCGCCTCGCTTCATGCCGGGCGGCCAGCGCGGGCTTCGGTCCCGTCCCGCGCTTCCCGTAACGAAAGAGGCCGCCAACTGAGGCGGCCCCGTATCGTCTTAATCTTGCATCACCTCAGTGGTGTATAAATCTATGTCCGGGAGCGTAACCAGAAGCGCCGGGATGGCCCCGCACGCTACCGTGTGCTCGGAACAGGCGGCCCGGCGCATAGCCAGACGCGCCCGGAAATCCAGCGACCCGCCCCGCAGGGTGAAGTGATCACCGCCGTTTTGTCGGCTAAGCAAATCATTGAACTCACCCGGCTGAGGGATTTTCTCTAGGGACCGGCCGCAATCTCGCCTCGACGAGCACGCGAGCGTGGGCGCTTCCGAGCTTCACCATACGATGGAACGACGAATACGGCCAATCGCTGACTCGCGCCACGAGCCCATGCTTGACCGGGTTGATATGGATGTAATCCATATGACGCGCGAAATCGTTCTCATCGCGAATCGTTTGTTCCCAATAGCGCCGCTGCCAGATGCCGCGTTCGCCTTTGGCGGCACGGCTGTCTGAAATCCGTTCGCCGGTTGCCACGCTGCGTGAAAATGTCGATTTGATCAGCCGCCAGCGCGTGACAAAATCTGCATCGCCTTCGCGTAACGTCCAGATCGTGTGCAGATGGTCAGGCAGCACGACCATCGCATCGATTGCGAACGGATGATGCCGGCGCGTCTCACGAAACGCAGTGTGTTGCGTCAACAACCGCAACCGCCGCTCCGCCAGATTGACGGTGAAGAAGAAGCTGCCCCCGGCAATGAAGTTGCGACGATAGTCGGTCATGCGGGCATGCTGGCATGGTGCTGAGACGACGTGATGGGTATCGTGGAGTTCATCATCGGGCGCGCATTCGCGCGACCCGTTGGCTCCCTACGGGCTACCACCGCGGCAACGGCATGCTGCAGATGACCGGCCGGGCCGCGCACCGGCGCATCGGCAAGATGACCGGCTTCGACCTCGAGAACCCTGCAGCCGTTCGAAGGAGAAGCCGCAACCGGCAGTGCAGTTGCGACGATAGTCGGGCACGCCAGCATGGCGACGGCGTGATGGGTATCGCTGCGCTCCACCCATCCTACGGGCTAACGCTTCGTGCGCTGACGACAGGCTGGCATCTGGGATCAGACCATGGAAGTGGCTGTCACCCGCCATCCGCAGCAGAGGCTGCGGT
>VAZH01000213.1 GCA_005884465.1 Alphaproteobacteria bacterium
GCTCTCTCCTGCTCCCTCCCCCCTTGTGGGGGAGGGTTGGGGAGGAGTTCGGTGTTTGTGGCTTACCCCTGTCCCGAACGCTTCGCGTTCGACCTCCCCCACAAGGGGGGAGGTAACAAGAACGAGCGACCGTCATGAGCACCGCTGCCGCGCGCATCGCGAAAGAGCGCCTCTATCTGTTCGATACTACGCTGCGCGACGGCGCGCAGACCAACGGCGTCGATTTCACGCTGCACGACAAGCAGCGGATCGCCGGGATGCTCGACGAACTCGGCATCGATTATGTCGAGGGCGGCTATCCCGGCGCCAACCCGGCCGACACCGAATTCTTTGCCACCAAGCCAAAACTCGGTCACGCCCGCTTCACGGCCTTCGGCATGACGCGGCGGCCCGGCCGTTCGGTCTCGAACGACACAGGTCTTGCAGCGCTGTTGCAAGCCAAAGCCGACGCGATCTGCTTTGTCGCAAAATCCTCGGCCTATCAGGTGCGGGTCGCGCTGGAGACCACCAACGAGGAAAATCTCGCCTCGATCCGCGACAGCGTGAAGGCCGCGAAGTCAGCGGGCCGCGAGGTCATGCTCGACTGCGAGCATTTCTTCGACGGCTATAAGGAAAATCCGGAGTTCGCGCTGGCCTGCGCCAAGACCGCCTATGATTCCGGCGCGCGCTGGGTGGTGCTGTGCGACACCAATGGCGGCACCATGCCGCACGAGGTTGAGACCATCGTTGCCGAGGTGACAAAACATATTCCCGGCGATCACGTCGGCATCCACGCCCATAACGATACCGAGCAGGCCGTCGCCAATTCGCTGGCCGCGGTGCGCGCCGGCGCTCGCCAAATCCAGGGCACGCTGAACGGGCTTGGCGAACGCTGCGGCAACGCCAATCTGTGTTCGCTGATCCCGACGCTGCGGCTCAAGAGCGAATTTGCCAATCGGTTCGAGATCGGCGTCTCGGCGGACAAGATGGCGACCTTGATGAAGGTTTCGCGGACGCTGGACGATATGCTCAATCGCGCGCCCGATCGACACGCGCCCTATGTCGGCGAAAGCGCGTTTGTGACAAAAACCGGCATTCATGCCTCCGCGGTGCTCAAAGACCCCCAGACCTATGAGCATGTGCCGCCCGAAGCGGTCGGAAATCATCGCAAGGTCCTGGTGTCCGATCAGGCCGGCCGCTCGAACGTGATCGCCGAACTCGAACGCGCAGGCATTCCCTACGACAAGAACGACGCAAAACTGGTTCGTCTGGTCGAGGAATTGAAGGAGCGCGAGGCCGCAGGTTACGCCTATGAGTCAGCCAACGCATCGTTCGACCTGCTGGCGCGGCGCACCTTGGGCCGGGTGCCGGAATATTTCCGGGTCGAGCAATTCGACGTCAATGTCGAGCAGCGCTACAACGCCAACGGTCGGCGCGTCACGGTGGCGATGGCGGTGGTGAAAGTCGATGTTGCCGGCGAGCGGCTGATTTCGGCGGCCGAGGGCAACGGTCCGGTCAATGCGCTCGACGTCGCGCTGCGCAAGGATCTCGGCAAATACCAGAAGTACATCGAAGGCCTGAAGCTGGTCGACTACCGCGTGCGTATCCTCAATGGCGGCACCGAAGCGGTGACGCGGGTGCTGATCGAGAGCGAAGACGAGGAGGGCGAACGCTGGACCACGGTCGGCGTGTCGCCCAACATCATCGACGCGTCGTTTCAGGCGCTGATGGATTCGGTGATCTACAAGCTGGTGAAGTCCGGCGCGCCGGCGTGAGGCTAGTGGCGACGCACCGACACACCCTCATTGCGAGGAGCGAAGCGACGAAGCAATCCAAGTCACGAAAACAAAACTGGATTGCTTCGCTTCTCTCGCAATGACGGTAGAAAGACCAAGTGTACCTATGATCGACCACCTCTCCATCGGCGTTCGCGATCTCGAACGCTCGGCCCGCTTCTATGAAACCACTTTGGCGCCGCTCGGGCTTTCGCGATTGGTGACGCGGCCGGCGACGGTCGGTTTCGGCAAGAGCTATCCGGAGTTCTGGATCAACCTGCGCGCCGAGATGGCGCAGGTCGCACCCGACAGCGGCGTCCATATCTGTCTTCGGGCGAAATCGGCCGGCGAGGTCGACGCGTTCCATGCGGCGGCGCTGAAAGCCGGAGGCCGCTCCGATGGCGCGCCGGGGCTGCGCCCGCACGATCGCGTGCGTTACTACGCGGCGTTCATCGTCGATCCCGACGGCAACCGGATTGAAGCCGTTACGTTCCCTGGGGAATGATGGGCAGAGGTCGCGATAGCTTTAAAGCCGGCGGGCCAATTCGGGCGTCAGTTCCTCCGTGCCAACCGGCGCGCGCGCCGCGGCCGCCCGCAACCGCGGCAGGATATCGTCGACCCGTTCGGCTTTCAGAACATCGACGTCAAGGGTGGGTCGAATGAACTGCGTCGAACGCATGTGCGCGAGCAGCGCAAGTAATGGCTCCCAGAAACCGTCGACGTTTGCGAGCAGGATTGGCTTGGTGTGGCGGCCAAGTTGCTTCCAGGTCAGTTGCTCCACCAGTTCCTCCAGCGTCCCAACCCCGCCGGGCAGCGCAACGAACGCGTCGGAACGCTCGAACATCAACCGCTTGCGCTCATGCATGTCCGGCGTGACGACCAGTTCCTGAACGCGCGTCAACGCGTTCTCGCGAGAAGTGAGAAAATCCGGAATAATGCCGGTGACGGTGCCGCCGTGATCGAGTACCGAAGTGGCGAGCGCGCCCATCAGCCCGATCGAGCCGCCGCCATAGACGAGGCGGATACGGTTCTCCGCGAGAATCTTTCCTAATGCGATGGCTGCTTCGATAAAGCGGGGGTCTGAACCGGGGCCCGAGCCGCAATAAACACAGATAGTTTTGATCTTGCTCATTCCGGGCATGTGGCACTGCAGCGTAAAGGCGTCAAGGCTATTGGATTCATCAAGCCAGCAGAATCTATATCTATGCCCAAATGTCGGCAAATCGCGAAAGAATTGCTTCCCGCAAGGGTGCACCCGGCGTTCAAACGCTCTATATGACGGAAACAATGCAGGTAAACAGAATAACACGCGCAGCAGCGAACCCGCGCACCGTTTCGTTCCAGGCTCCCATTGATGGCTCACACTGATTCGTCCCGGGGCGCCGACGAAGCGCTGCCTGCCTCCAGCAGATCCATCGATCAGGCGACCCTGATGGGGACGCTGGTGCATTTGTGGCCCTACATCTGGCCCAGCGATCGCGCCGATCTGAAGATGCGCGTGGTCTGGTCGATGGTGCTGCTGCTGCTCGCCAAACTGGCGACGCTCGCGGTGCCGTTCACGTTCAAATGGGCGATCGACGCCCTGACCGGCGCGGATACCGCTCCGGTGCAATCGTCGAACTGGCAGCTGTGGCTGATCGCCTCGCCGCTGATCATGACCTTGAGCTATGGCGGCCTGCGCGTGCTGATGGCAGTCCTGACGCAATGGCGCGACGGAATTTTTGCGCGGGTGGCGATGCACGCGGTGCGCAAGCTCGCCTACCTCACCTTCGTCCACATGCATGAATTGTCGCTGCGCTTTCACCTGGAGCGCAAGACCGGCGGACTGACGCGCGTGCTGGAGCGCGGCCGGGCCGGCATCGAAGTCATCGTGCGGATGGTGATCCTGCAACTGGTGCCGACCATCGTTGAGGTTTCCTTGCTGATGGCCGTGCTGCTGTGGCAATTCGACTGGCGCTACGTGCTGGCCACCATGATCACGGTCGTGGTATTCATGTATTTTACCTACGTCGCGACCGAATGGCGGATCGAAATTCGGCGCAGGATGAACGACTCCGATACCGAGGCGAATACCAAGGCGATCGACTCGCTGTTGAATTACGAGACCGTCAAATATTTCGGGGCCGAAGAGCGGGAAGCCCAGCGCTACGACCGCTCGATGGAGCGCTACGAGCGGGCCAGTGTCAAAACCTATACGTCGCTTGCGGTTCTCAATACCGGGCAGGCGATCATTTTCACCGCCGGCCTGACGGCGATCATGCTGATGTGCGCGGCCGGGGTGCGCAACGGCACCCATACCGTCGGCGATTTTGTCCTGGTCAACGCCATGATGATCCAGCTTTACCAGCCGCTGAATTTCATGGGCATGGTGTATCGCGAGATCAAGCAGGCGATCATCGACATCGAGAAGATGTTCAACGTTCTCGCGCGCAATCCCGAGATCAAGGATGTTCCCGGCGCCAGGCCCTTGATCGTGACATCGGGCAATCTGCGTTTCGAGGATGTGCGGTTCTCGTACGATCCCGAGCGTCCGATCCTCAAAGGCCTCAGTTTTGAGGTGCCGGCCGGCAAGACGGTCGCGATCGTCGGACCGTCCGGCGCCGGCAAATCCACCATCTCGCGCCTGTTGTTTCGTCTCTATGACGTCTCGAGCGGCAGGATTTTGATCGATGGCCAGGATATCCGCAACGTCACGCAGTCGTCGCTGCGGGCCTCGATCGGCATGGTGCCGCAGGACACCGTGCTGTTCAACGATACCATCCGTTACAACATTCGCTACGGCCGCTGGGACGCTAGCGATGCCGAAGTAGAACAGGCGGCGCAGCTGGCGCAAATCG
>VAZH01000214.1 GCA_005884465.1 Alphaproteobacteria bacterium
GTGCTCGACGAGGCCACTTCGGCACTCGACAGCCACACCGAACGGGAAATTCAGGATGCGCTGGAGCGGGTGTCGCGCAACCGCACATCTCTGGTGATCGCGCATCGGCTGTCCACGATCGTGGGCGCCGACGAGATCATTGTGCTGGATCAGGGCCGTATCGTCGAGCGCGGAACCCACTCCGGGCTTTTGGCAAGTGGTGGACTTTATGCCAGTATGTGGAACC
>VAZH01000215.1 GCA_005884465.1 Alphaproteobacteria bacterium
AAGACGGCGGGTATCGACACCCATCAGCGCCATGATCTGGCGGTCCTGCGAGATGGCGCGGATCGCGGTGCCGACATAGGTCCGCTTCATGAAGAAATAGACCAGCAACATGCCGATCAGCGCTGCGGCGAAAGCCAGCAGGCGCGAGTAGCTGAAATGCATCTCGGCGAACTTCAGTACGGGCATCCGGATGCCGAGGTTGCGGAAGTCGATCCCGAACGCGACGGTGGCGAAGCTTTGCAGTACGAACAGCACGCCGCCAGTGGCGAGAAGCTGATTGATCGGCGGTGCCGAGAGCAGCGGCGCAATGACAAGCCAGTGCAACAGCGCCCCAAGCCCTGCGACCAGAAGGATGGTGAACGGCGCCGCAACGTAATAGGGCAGACCAAAAACCTGGACCAGATAATACATGCCGTACATGCCGATCATCACCAGTTCGGCGTAACAGATCCACGTCACGTCGATGACGCCGAAGATCAGATTCAACCCGAGCGCCAGCAGCGCCAGCAAGCCGCCGAGCAGAATGCCGTTCACCATCGCTTCGAGCAGGTAGATGTCGAAAAAATCCATCATCGTTTCACCTGACCCTCAAGAACCTGCGCCCCAAGATCTCAAACCCCAAGATAGGCTTCCCGGATGGTATCGTTGGCGAGCATCTCGTCCGACCTGCCCGAGGCGCGGATCGTACCCGCCTCCAGGAGGTAGGCTCGATCGACCACGCGCAAGACCTGCTGCACGTTCTGCTCGACGATCAGCACGGTGAGGCCGCCAGCGGCGCGGATTCGCTTCACCAGTTCGAACACCTGCTGAACCACCACCGGCGCGAGGCCCGCCGAAGGTTCGTCGAGCAGCAGCAACTTCGGATCGGACATCAGCGCGCGGCCAATCGCGCACATCTGCTGCTCGCCTCCCGACATGGTGCCGGCAAGCTGCTTGCGCCGTTCCTTCATGCGCGGAAAAAGATCGAACACGAACGCCAACCGCTCGGAGTATCGGGCCCGGGCCTCCGGCATGAAGGCGCCCATCTTGAGATTGTCTTCCACCGTCAGGCGCGGAAACAGCCGGCGGTTCTCCGGAACATGGGCGATGCCGAGACTGACGATGCGATGCTCCGGCGTTTTCAGAATGTCGACGCCTTCCATTGCAATCGCGCCCGCCCGCGGCCGGATCAAACCGGAGATCACCCGCATCAAGGTGGTCTTGCCGGCGCCGTTGGGGCCGATCACGCCGACCGCCTCGCCCGCCTTGACGTCGAGACTGACGCCGAACAGCGCCTGAAAAGTACCGTAGCCCGCGTCGACCGATTTCAATTCAAGCATGCGCGCGCTCCGCCTCGATCATGGTCCGCTTAGATTGAATCGAACCATGATCTCATATCCTTGTTTGAGCATGATCTTGTCGGAAAACCGGTTCCCGCTTTTCCGGATCATGCTCTAACGCCGCGCTTTGGCCGCAGCGGCTTGCGTCGCAACGGCATCAGTGCCGAGATAAACCTCGATCACGCGCGGATCGCTCGACACCGCGCTCGGCAAACCTTCGGAGATCTTCTCGCCGTGATCCAGCACCATCACGCGATCTACCACGCGCATCAGCACGCCCATGATGTGCTCGACCCAGATGATGGTAATGCCAAGCTCGTCGCGAATCTTCCGCAGCATGTCAGCCGCCTGATCCATCTCGGTCTCATCGAGCCCGCCGAGACTTTCGTCGGCGAGCAGCAGTTTCGGCGCCGTGGCAAGCGCCTTGGCAAGCTCGAGCTTCTTCAGCCCGGCAGCGCCCAGGCCGTCGACGCTTGCCGTGCGGTCGGTCGGCAGGCCGACGGTCGCGAGCGCGCGTTCCGCGGCTTCCTCCGCCTGGGCTCGGCTGTTGCGGCCCTGCCCGAAATAGCCGGCCAACGCTACATTCTCGAACATCGTCAGCCGGTGGAACGGTCGCGGGATCTGGAAGGTCCGGCCGATGCCAAGGTTGATAATCCGGTGCGGCGCGAGACCTGCGAGCTCGGCGCCTGCGAACTTCATCGAACCCGCCGAGGGCACGAGCGTGCCGGAGAGCATGTTGAAAATCGTGCTCTTGCCCGAGCCGTTCGGGCCGATCAGGCCGAGAATCTCGCCCTGATCGACCTTGAACGATACCTTGTTGACGGCCGTGAATCCGCCAAACCGCTTGACCAAGCCCTCCACGACCAGCACGACAGCCCCTTCCGTTTGGCCAGGACTGGCTACTTATAGCTGTAGGTCGTGCCCGCCGGCAGCGGCAACACGGCCTCGCGTTGCGCCTGGCTCTTCGGCCACACCACATACGACTTGTCGTCGACATACTGGATGACCACCGGGAACGAGCGTTCATTCTGTCCGGCCATCGGGGCGCCTTCGCCGTAGAATTTGACGCCGAAGCCCAGCATGGTGCCGCCTTCGGGAAGATCGACGTCCAGCGCCGCCTTGCGCAGCGCGTCCGGATCGACGCCGCCGTATTTCTTGATGGCGCGCGGCAGCACTTCGGTCAGGAACACGTAGGTGTTCGAAGCCGCCATGCCGACATGGGCCGATCGTATGGCAACGCCCGGTTTCACCTTGTCGAATTCCTCGCCGACCATCTTGATGACCGGCGGCAGCTTCGGATCCATGGATTTCTGGTTGGCGAGCCAGATCGAGATCGGATCGGCGTTGAAGACATAATTCACGTCGGTGCCGAGGCCTTCCTTGAGCTTCTCGTACACGCCGTAGCCCGCGCCATGGCCGACCAGGGCGCCGAACTTCAGCCCCTGTTCGCGCGCCTGGCGCAACAGCAGCGTGATGTCGGGATTGTAGCCGGTGTGGAAGATCACATCGGGCCGGGCACGCTTCAGCTTGGTGACGAGCGCGGAGAGATCGGGCGCGCTGGCCGAATAACCTTCCTTCAGCACCACATTAAAGCCGGCTTTCTTGGCGCCGGCCTCGTTGCCCTTCGACACGTCGACCCCATAGGCTCCATCCTCGTGGATGATGGCAACGCGCAGGTCCTTCGGTTCCTTGCCGAACTTTTCCTTGGAGTTCTGGGCGATGAAGTCCGTCGTCATCAGGCCGAACTGGTCGCCGCTCGCCTGCGGGCGGAAGATATATTTGAAATTCTTGTTGTCGAGCACCGCCGACGAAATGCAGGTGGTGATCCACATGAACTTCTTGAGCTGCTCGACGCGAGCGGCCACCGGCACGCACTGCGCCGACGAGAAGAAGCCCAGGAGCATGTCGACTTTTTCCTGCTCGACCAGGCGAACCGCCTCGTTGATGGCGACGTCAGGCTTGCTCTGGGCGTCGGCGTAAATCGCCTCGACCTTATAACCTTCCACCCCGGTCTTGGCGTACTGGTCGAGCATAATCTTGGCGCCGGTGTATTGCAGTTCCGAACCGCCGCCCGCGAACGGGCCGGTGAGGTCGTAAATCACGCCGATCTTGATTTTCTTTTCCTGAGCCTGGGCAGAAACCGCCATGCCCAGCGTCGCTACCGCGGCAATCAGCCCCCCGAGCAGGCGGGCAGCCCTACGCACCAGCATCCAAACCTCCCTGAAAAATTGTGCATTGCGTTTCTTGGTTCTTGTTGACGCCCATCACATGGGGAGTGCCGACCGATGTCAAGCACCCAGCATCGCTCACGCGACGCTTGAATGCCGCATCATGTCACCGGATTGTTAGAATGTGCCGAAGAGCGCTTCCTGCGCCTTGCGCGGCTGGTGCGTTCAGAGTTCAGGCCGCAAATACATGCCGCGCTGCCTCGGGAAAGAGACAGCGCGGCGTCTTGGCGTCCAGCGCTAGGCCGCGATCAGTTGATCGCTGCTACGGCCCTTTCGTCAGCGGGCAGCCGGAGTCCTTGACGGACGGGAATGCCTTGTCGCCCGGCACCACGGCGAGTTGTTTGTAATAATCCCAGGGCTTCTTTGACTCCGACGGCTTCTTCACCTCGAACAGATAGAGGTCGTGCACCATGCGGCCGTTTTCGAGCACCTTGCCGCCTTGCGCGAACTGGTCGTCCACCGGAAGCTCCTTCAGCTTCCTGGCGACGGCTTCGGTGTCCTTGGTGCCCGCCGCCTTGACGGCCTTCAGATATTGCAGCGTCGCCGAATAGGTGCCGGCCTGGATCATGTTCGGCATCCGGCCGGTCCGCGCGAAGAAGCGATTTGCTAACTCGCGGCTCTTGTCGTCGCGATCCCAATAGTAACCTTCGGTCAGCACCAGGCCTTGGGCGGCTTCAAGACCAAGGCCGTGGACATCACTCGCTACCAGCAAGAGTCCGGCGAGCTTCTGGCCACTCCTGACGATGCCGAATTCCGCCGCCTGTTTGATCGAGTTGGTGGTGTCGAGGCCGGCATTGGCGAGCCCGATGATTTTCGCTTTCGAGCTTTGCGCCTGCAGCAGGAACGACGAGAAATCCGAAGAGTTCAGGGGAACGCGGACCGAACCCAGCACCTTGCCGCCCTTGGCCTTGACGAAGTCGCCGGTGTCTTTTTCAAGCGCATAGCCGAAGGCGTAGTCGGCGGTCAGGAAGAACCAGGTATCGCCGCCGGCATCGACCAGCGCGCCGCCGGTACCGAACGCGAGCGCGTGGGTGTCGTAGGCCCAGTGAAAGCCGTAAGGCTGGCAGGCATCGCCGGTGAGGCGGGAGGTCGCTGCTCCCACCACGATGTCGATCTTCTTCATCTGTTTCGACAGTTCGTGAATGGCGAGCGCCACCGAGGACGTCGTCAGCTCGGTGATCATGTCGACGCCTTCGACCTCATACCAGCGCCGTGCGATACTGACGCCGAGATCGGGCTTGTTCTGATGGTCAGCGGAGATCACCTCGATTTTCTGGCCGAGCACGCTGCCGCCAAAATCCTCCGCCGCCATCTTGGCCGCCTCGAACGACCATTTGCCGCCGTAATCGGCATAGACGCCGGATTGATCGTTCAGAATACCGATCTTGACCCCCTGTGCCGACGCCGGAGCTGCAAGCAAGACAACGCATGCGGCAAGGGCAGCCGACAACAAACGCAACTTCATATTTGTCTCCCGAAAGCTTTCATTTTGCGCATGACGTTTTCTAGCCTGGGCATGATATTTAATAACCCTGCGGCTGCCCATATATTTCAAGC
>VAZH01000216.1 GCA_005884465.1 Alphaproteobacteria bacterium
GGTCGGATGCGACCACGTAGTATTGCGGCGCGTAAATGTTCAAGCCGACGAAATCGATCGGGGAGGAGATGATCTTAAGCTCATCGGCGGTAAATTTGGGGGCGGCCGCGCCGGCGTATTCGAGAAATCCGTCGGTATATTTGCCCTCGAGGATCACGCCCAGCAAGCCTGAATTCAATTCGCGCGTCGCGATCTCCGCGGCGCGAACGTTCGCGGGCGTATCGATCGCCGGCAGGCAGGCTGCGATGTTCTCGGCCGGACCGACTTTTGTATCCGCGCGCCCATGAGCGCGGATCGCCTGCACGGCGAGGCCGTGGGCCAACGCGACGTGGTGACGGACCTGATTCAGTTCTGCCGGCGGCAGTTTGAGACCAGGGGCATCAATGCCCCATCCATAACCGAAGTTCACGAATCTTCCGGGCTCGTTGAGCGTGAAGATATTCTTGACGCGATCGCTTATCCGCTCCGCGACGTAACCCGCGTAATCCGCGAACGCCCTGGACGTTTCGCTGGACTGCCATCCGCCGAACCTGTCCTGGAGCGACTGCGGCAAATCCCAATGATACAACGTCGCAAACGGTTCGATGCCGTTGGTCAGAAGTTCGTCCAGAAGGCGGTCGTAGAAGTCGAGGCCTTTGGGGTTCGGGGCGCCGGTTCCTTCAGGAAACACCCGCGGCCACGCTATCGAAAAACGATAGGCTTTGACGCCCAGCTCCTTGATCAGGCGGACGTCTTCCTTGTACCGATGATAGTGATCGTTGGCGCGGTCGGCGTTGCTGTGATCGCCGATCTTGCCCGGGGTGTGGGCAAACGTATCCCAGATCGAGCGTCCCCGGCCGTCTTCATCGACGGCGCCCTCGATCTGATAGGCCGAGGTGGCCGTACCCCAGACAAAGCCACTGGGAAAGCTGGCAGCCGCGTGCCGGTCGGGTGCTTGTTTCGCTTCGACGTCCTCCGACCTCGCAGGCGTCCCCGCCATTCCGAGCGCGGAAAAACCCGCAAGCTTGGCAAAATGCCGACGCGAGAACTTGTCGAACATCAACATCTCCTGTCAGGTTCGCGTTCACGGGCAGGCGCATTCCGAGCGATCGCAGTGACTAGTAGGTATCAAATTGATAGGCGGAAATCCTGTCGATCTCGAATTCAACCGTAGCAGGAGATTCGGCGTCGACGAATCCCACACCCTGGAAGAACTTCGAGCCCATCGCAAGGTTCACGATCATGTACATCGGATCGTCGAAGCCGATCGGGACCTTGATATCCGACACGGGCTTGCGGTCGATAAAGTATACAAGGCGATCGCGCGTCCATAGCACGCCGTAGTCGTGGAAATCGGCCGAAGCGTCCGGCAATGAGAAGTCAAACCCGCAGGAGACCACCGAACCGGTGGCCGGAGGGCTCCGCCAGTGCGTCGTCATCACCAGATCGCCGGGCCGCTCCCCACGCCCTTCCATGACGTCGATTTCGGGAGGCCAGCCGCCGTCATCCGCGAGCATCCAGAAGGCCGGCCAAACAGCACTCCCTACCGGTATCTTCGAACGAATCTCGAAATATCCATACTTTTGCGAAAACGAACTTTGGGTCGTCAGGATGCCCGATATGTACTCATTATTGAAAAGCACCGACTTCAGTGCAGGAGGCGTGCGGCTCGCAACGATCGAGAGAACGCCATCTCGAATTTTGAACGGGTCGAGCCCCAGCGGAGTTGTCGATCGTCCGCTATAGCGTGGATCCACGTATATCTGCTGTTCGCCGTTATACGTGGTTTTCCGTTTGAAGTCGGAGCCGTCTCCTCCCCAGTAGCGCGCTTCCGGCCAGGCGGCGCCGCCGGCGTAGTGAGGCACCCATCTTCCTCCCGACAGCGGGTGTTCGTCGAAATCATCGTGGAAGGTCCGGTGCAAGGACACCGACGCGAGCGGAGCGGCATCCGGCTTTTCGATGCGACGGCATCGTTCGCCGGGCGGATCGCTCGTAACCTGGAGGTTCAACCGTTCCGGCGCGCTCTTGAGATCCTCTTGCGCGAAAGCTGGCGCGAGGGTGGCGAGACAACCGATCATGGCCAGGACTTTCGGTGTCAAGTTTTTCCATCCCCAATTGGCAGCATGATAGATAGACAGGCATTTCTGCGTCGCAACTCCCGGCCCGTTGCTTAACGCCGCCTCCCGAACAAAATATTCTGTTCGAGTGCATTAATGCTCATGTTAGTGGCTGCGCAACCGATCGTGCTCCTTGTGATCGGCGGATCGCTCTGGATCATGGCGAACCTCAATCACAACATGATGCCGATGGATCAGATCATGCAGATGCAGCGGTAACAATAGCCGGCTCTCCCGATACGAGCTTGACTCAATCCACCTGTCTCCCTCCCGCACGACAAATCCCCAGACATCACCCGCCAGCACGGCTGTAGCCGGAAGGCGGCGCTCGCTCGATCGTCGACGGAGTCGATCAATCGCGCATGTTGGAGGCCAGCGATTTCAAGCTAATCTTTTCTTTAAAAAGGAATTTAGTGAAAGGGGGGCAGAATTCAGCAAACAGGGCGTGAATGTCCAAGAAGCTATTCGGTTCCGGACGTATTATCGGACCATGCTACGGACTTGAATTTTGACACGGGCGTCGAGCTTGCGATCGATACGCGCACAATAAATGCTTATTTAATCGAACTTCAGCGCGAGGCAGGCCATTCTAGCCGCAGGCATCGAAGTGGCGTGTTCGATCCGCTGCGACGACGCTAAAAGCTGGCCCCTCCTGATTCCTGTGCTGCCACGGCCTCCAATGAACAAGGTGCCTCTTTCATGAGCGAACCGAAGGCAACAATCGGGCGGCGTCAACTGCTACGCGCCGGCATGACAGGCTTGTTCGTAGCCACCGCAAGCGCGCTGGAGCCCGGCACCGCCGCCGCTGACACCGAAACCAACAGCGAAAAACGCAAGCCTCGCTTTCAGCCAAACGCTGCGGAGGTTAAAAACTTTTACCGAGTCAACCGCTACCCCGCGCCTAGGGGACGGTGAGGAGCTCCCATGCTGACACGGCGATCAGACCGTCAAGCGCGCCGAGGGACAATTGCTTCGGTGTTGACCAGCCAATCAACCGATAAGAATCTCGATCGTCGCTCCTTCCTGCGCCGCTCAGGTCTGGTCGCCGGAAGCCTGACCGCGCTCGGCACCTTGCCGCTTACGAGTTTCCGCCAGGCGGCGGCAGGCCCGCCACCGCCGTCCGGCGCAACCGTCACTACCCGGAAGAATTTCTGCACTCATTGCTCGGTGGGCTGCTCGGTCATCGCGGAAGTCGCAAACGACGTCTGGATCGGCCAGGAGCCGGACTATGACAGCCCCATCAATCGCGGCTCGCATTGCTGCAAAGGGGCAGCCGTTCGAGACGACGTGCTGAGCGACCGCCGCCTGCGTTACCCCCAAAAGCTGGTGGACGGCCAATGGAAGCGACTCTCGTGGGATCAAGCCATCGATGAGATCGGCGACAAGCTCCTGGATATCCGCCAGAAGGCGGGCGCGGATTCGGTCTACTGGCTCGGTTCGGCAAAATTCACGAACGAAGCGGCTTACCTCAACCGCAAGCTCGCCGCCTTCTGGGGAACGAACAATTCCGATCACCAGGCGCGCATCTGTCACTCCACTACCGTCACCGGAGTCGCCAACACCTGGGGCTACGGTGCGATGACCAACAGCTACAACGACATCCGTAATTCGAAGACGATTCTGCTCATGGGCGGCAATCCCGCCGAGGCGCATCCGGTTTCGTTGCAGCACATTCTGGAGGGCAAGGAGCTCAACCGCGCGAATTTCATCGTCGTCGACCCGCGAATGACCCGAACCGCGGCGCACGCGACCGAATATGTGCGAGTGCGGCCCGGAGTTCACATCGCGACTATCTACGGGATGCTCTGGCACATTTTCGAGAATGGCTGGGAAGACAAGGAATTTATCCAACAGCGCGTGTATGGCATCGAGGATGTCCGCAAGGAAGCCGCGAAATGGACGCCTGACGAGGTCGAGCGTGTCACTGGTTTGCCCGAAGCGCAAGTCAAGCATATCGCCGAAGTTTTCTCCCACGAGAAGCCTGCGACGCTCATATGGGCGATGGGCCAGACGCAATTCGCCACAGGGACTGCAAATGTGCGGGCAAGTTGCATCCTGTTGCTCGCCACCGGCAATGTCGGTCATGCCGGCGGAGGAGCAAATATTTTCCGCGGCCACACCAACGTCCAGGGTGCGACCGATCTCGGCCTCGATGTGACGACGCTGCCCCTCTATTACGGTCTTTCCGAAGAGGCGTGGCAGCATTGGTGCCGGGTGTGGGAGGTCGACCTCGACTGGGTGCGCTCGCGCTTCGCCGGCAAGACCCTGATGGAGACCCCGGGAATCCCAAGCACGCGCTGGTTTGACGCCACCTTGCTGCCGAAGGATCAGGTCAGTCAGCCCGACACGCTGCAGGCAATGTTCGTGATGGGGCATGGCGTCAATACCATCACCAGGATGCCGGAAGCGGTTCGTGGAATCGAAAAGCTCGAGCTGCTGGTCGTGTGCGACCCCTACCCGACGGCCTGGTCGGTGCTCTCGGAACGCAAGAACGGCACCTACCTTTTGCCGGCCTGCACAAGCTTTGAGATGGACGGCTCCCGCACGGCATCCAACCGCTCGCTGCAATGGGGCGAGCAGATCGTAAAGCCGGTCTTCGAATCCAAGAATGACTACGATGTGATGTACATGCTCGCGAAGAAGCTCGGCTTCGCCGACAAGATGTTCAAGAACATCAAGGTGGAGAACGGCGCGGTATCGGCTGAGGACATCCTGCGCGAGATCAATCGCGGCGGGTGGTCGACCGGATATTGCGGACAGTCGCCTGAACGCCTCAAAGCGCACATGAAGAACCAGGCAAAGTTCGACC
>VAZH01000217.1 GCA_005884465.1 Alphaproteobacteria bacterium
CGTCCGCAAGGTGCCGCTGGCGCCCGACATCAATCTGAAGACCATTGCGCGTGGCACGCCCGGCTTCTCCGGCGCCGACCTGATGAACCTCGTCAACGAAGCCGCCCTGACCGCCGCGCGCCGCAACAAGCGCATGGTGACCCAGGCCGAGTTCGAGGAAGCAAAAGACAAGGTGATGATGGGCGCCGAGCGCAAGTCGCTGGTCATGACCGAGGAAGAGAAGATGCTGACCGCCTATCACGAAGGCGGCCATGCCATTGTCGGCCTCAACGTGATTGCCACCGATCCGATCCACAAGGCGACCATCATTCCGCGCGGTAGGGCGCTCGGCATGGTGATGCAGTTGCCTGAGCGCGACAAGCTGTCGATGTCGCTCGAGCAGATGACTTCGCGGCTTGCGATCATGATGGGCGGCCGCGTCGCGGAAGAGCTGGTGTTCGGCCGCGAGAAGGTCACCACCTCAGGTGCGGCGTCGGATATCGAGCAGGCGACCCGGCTGGCGCGAATGATGGTGACGCGCTGGGGTCTGTCGGAAGAACTCGGCACCGTGTCCTATGGCGAGAACCAGGACGAGGTGTTCCTGGGGATGTCGGTATCGCGCACCCAGAACGCTTCCGAGGCGACGGTTCAGAAGATCGACAGCGAGATCAGGCGTCTGGTCGAAGAAGGCTACAACCAGGCGACCAAAATCCTGACCGAAAAGCGTGCCGATCTTGAAGCCTTGGCGAAAGGCCTGCTGGAATACGAAACCCTGACCGGCGATGAGATCATCGACCTGCTCAAGGGCAAGAAGCCGAACCGCGAGTCGGTGCTGGAGCCGACCACGCCGCGCGCCTCGGCAGTGCCGCCGGCCGGCAAGCCGCGCCCGCGTCCCGATCCGGACCCCGGACTGGAGCCGCAGCCACAGGCGTGAAGGGCGTTGATGGATAGAACGGAAAACGGGCGCACTGTGCGCCCGTTTGTTTGAGTACTGCGCTTGATGCCGCATGTTCCGCCGCGGTGGGCTTGCTTGACCGATACCGTCGGAATCAAAAGAGATGAAAGTCGCTGAGATGTTGCTGGAGTATTTGTGTGGAGATGTCCTGGACCTTGATAGACTGATCCGCCGCGACGGTGATGACCGCATTGCCATGGGCATCGTCAGCCGCGTGGGAAAATAAGTCCGAGACGGTCGCAAATAACGAGTGGTCGATGGCGATTTGATCGATCCCAGGCTGAAAATTCACAATTGTATCATTGCCAAAATGCGGCCCGAATACAAAGGAATCGCTCGCCGCGCTGCCAGAAAGCACGACATCGCCGGAAGTTGGCACGATCACTGTTGCGGCCGGCAATTCAATTGGTGCGTTCACTGAAATCGCCGGCAAGACAGTTACCATTACCAATTGGAATGCCGACGATGCTGGCGGCGGCACTCCGATTAGACCGTCGCCATTCAGGTCCTGATGAAAGCTGGGCTCGAGGGATTGCAACGTACTGTTGATCCTCGCCACGACGCCGATGACCAAATAGATCAGTTGCGAATCGCGATTGACCCCGAGAACGGTATCATCGTTCAGTGCCAGCAGTGCGCCAGTGCTGTTGTTATCACCCGCCTGGGCTTTGGGAGTTCGGCATGCACGTTATCCAATGCGATCTTCCGTCCGGCAGCGCCTTGAGGGGAGATGCGATCAGAAATGCATACTTTCATGATTCCTATCGTGCAAAACTAGCGCGCCCGGAGCTCGGCATCGTCGACATCTTCTTTGCGCTGTTCGGATACACTCCGCTCTGGATGAAAGTTCTGCTGATTGTCCGTAACGCGGCGGCGAAGGTCTTCGGTCTGGAAGCTCCGACTGTCGGAGAAATCATGAAGCCGACCGTCAGGCGCGAGTACTGCGTAGGCGAAAAGATAGGGCCCTGGCCGATTTTCTTTATCGCTGACAATGAAA
This sequence comes from Alphaproteobacteria bacterium, assembly GCA_005884465.1. Lineage (GTDB taxonomy): Bacteria > Pseudomonadota > Alphaproteobacteria > Rhizobiales > Xanthobacteraceae > Bradyrhizobium. Next base: position 1,932 of record VAZH01000217.1, read on the forward strand.
TTGTCGCGGGTCGCAACAACAAGCACCTCGACTTCCGGCTGTCGGTGCTGAAGGCGATGGAGGGGGATACGGCGAGCGTCGTGGTCTCGACGATCTGCACGGTGCATAACGTCTATGGAAAAATCTACCTGTTCCTCATCGTTCCGTTCCATCGCCATGGCGTTCGCTCGCTGATCTCGAACGCTGTCGTTGCGAAGCGATTATAGATCCAGCCGTTTTCGACGACGCCTTTTGCGTCTCGGACATAACGATGACCGACTGAATCGTCATATTTGCGTCTTGTCAGACCGCCTGAATAGTTGTTCAGTTCTTCACAGCGGTTTGCTTGCAAACCGCTCAAAACATTGAAGATGCGCGTTTGCCGACCGAAGCAATTCGGGTGGAATGCGCCCCGGGGACGAGAAGCGCGCCATGGTTTACCGGCGGACCCATCAGGTGGTGAAGCGCCTCGCGGCGCGGCGCAGTGCTATTCTGGCGGCGGCGAGGCAGGCTGCCGCGGACGGCGGCATGGCCGCGGTGCAAATCGCGCCCGTCGCGATCCGCGCCAATGTCGCCGCCGGCACCGTCTACCGCTATTTCCCTTCCAAGGCGGACCTGATTTCCGAATTGATCGCCGATGTCTCGCGCGACGAACTGGCGGCGATCCGCCGTGCCGCGGACGCAGCACCCGGGCCGTCTTCGGCGCTGGCCGCGGCCGTCACCACGGTCGCGGTGCACGTGCTGTCGCAGCGCAAGCTCGCATGGGGCATCCTGGCCGAACCGGTCGATGTCGACGTCACCGCCTCGCGGTTCGCAAGCCGCCGCGAAATATCAGGCGAGATCGCGGCCCGGATCGACGCCGCGGTCCGCGCCGGGCATCTGCCCGCGCAGGACACTTCCCTGGCCGCGACCGCGCTGCTTGGGGCGTTGCATGAATCGCTGGTCGGGCCGTTGGCGCCGGACAATCTGGACGATCCCGCCAAAATGCGCGACGCCGTTCAAACCGTGACGCTATTGGCGCTGCGCGCCGTCGGCGTGATGGACGCCCGCGCCCGCGGCCTCGTGGTGCAGGCGGTGCTGCCGGCCAAAACGCTGGTGGGGGCGTAGCGGCTAAGGCGCCGTCAGAGCCGTAGGGTAGGCGAAGCCAACGGATCGCGCGAATGCGGGCCCGATGATAAACTCCGCGTGCCCACCAACAGAATTCACAGAGCAATCATCTAGCTGTCGTCGAAGGTGGTGGGCACGGCGCAAGCGCGCCTTTGCCCATCCCACTTTTCCTTCCGGGATACGCGCTACGACATATTCCGCCGCATTGGTCGTTTAAGAAGCGCGACCTGTTCAACCCATCCCACGGAGCATCCCATGACGACGACATCAGGATCGGCCAAATGGCAGGGCGGCATCAAGGACGGCAAGGGCGCGATTTCGACCAGGAGCGGCGCGCTAAAAGATTACCCTTACGGCTTCGCGAGCCGTTTCGAGGGCAAGCCGGGCTCGAACCCGGAAGAGTTGATCGGGGCGGCCCATGCTGCCTGTTTCACCATGGCGCTGTCGCTGATCCTCGGCGAAGCCAAGCTCACCGCCGAGCAGATGGAGACCAGCGCCGACGTCACGCTCGAGAAGCAGGGTGACGGTTTTGCCATCACATCCGTGCATCTCACCTTGAACGCAAAAATCCCCGGCGCGGACAAGGCGAAATTCGAAGAACTGGCGGGCAAGGCAAAGGCCGGATGCCCGGTATCGAAGCTGTTGAATACCAAGATCACCCTCGATGCGACGCTGACGGGCTGAGCAGCTTCGACAACGTCGTCATTCCGGGGCGCGCGGCAGCGCGAACCCGGAATCTCGCGCCGCAACGTCCGGATTCCGGGTTCGCGTCTTTGACACGCCCCGGAATGACAATGGAGAGAGCGCCGCGCCTCACGTCTCCGCGTCGCCGTCCGGCCCGACCGAGGCGATGCGCACCATGTTGGTGGTGCCGGGAGCGCGGAGCGGCACGCCGGCGACGATGATGACGCGTTGTCCGGCTCTCGCAAAACCGTCGCGAAACGCGATTGAGCTGGCGCGGCTGACCATGTCGTCCAAATCCTTGGCGTCTTCGGCAACCACGCAATGCACGCCCCAGACCGCGGACAGCTTGCGCCCCGTCGAGAGGTTCGGCGTGATCGCGACCACCGGCGGCTTCGGCCGCTCGCGCGCGACCCGTAGCGCGGTGGATCCTGAACTGGTCCAGCAGATGATCGCGGACAGATCGAGCGTCTCGGCCATCTGTCGCGCGGCGTCGGCAATGGCGTCGCCGACGGTGTCTTCCGGCTCTGCTCGCTGCGCGTTGAGCACGCCGCGATAGGTCGGATCGCGCTCCACTTCCTCGCCGATGCGATTCATGGTCGAGACCGCTTCGACCGGAAATTTGCCGGCGGCGGATTCGGCCGACAGCATGATGGCGTCGGCGCCTTCGTAGACTGCGGTAGCGACGTCAGAGACCTCGGCGCGCGTCGGCACCGGGGCCTGGATCATCGATTCCAGCATCTGGGTGGCGATCACCACCGGTTTGCCGGCGCGCCGTGCCAGCCGCGTCATCTGCTTCTGCAGGCTTGGCACCCGCTCCAGCGGCAGCTCGACGCCGAGATCGCCGCGCGCCACCATCAAGGCGTCGGACATCTCCAGGATTTCTGCGAGCCGGTCGATCGCCTGCGGCTTTTCGATCTTGGCCATGACCGAGGCACGCCCGCGGATCATTTTCTTGGCCTCCACGACGTCCTCGGCGCGCTGCACGAACGACAGCGCGACCCAGTCGATCCCGGTCGCCAACGCGGCTTCCAGGTCGGCGCGGTCCTTCGGCGTCATGGCGGATACCGGCAGATCGGTGTCGGGCAGGCTGACGCCCTTGCGATCCGACATCTTGCCGCCGATCACGACGCGGGTGACGGCGCGTTCGGGCGAAGTCTCTTCGGCGATCAGGCGCACTTTGCCGTCGTCGAGCAAAAGCGCGTGCCCAGGCTTCAGCGCGGCAAGGATTTCCGGGTGCGGAAGCTGAACGCGAGTGTTGTCGCCGGCAGCCTTGTCTGAATCGAGGATAAAGCTTTCGCCGTTGTGGAGCTGGATCGATCCTTCGACGAACGAGCCCAAGCGAAGTTTTGGGCCCTGCAGGTCGACCAGAATGCCGATCGGGCGGCCGTAGCTACTCTCGACGTTGCGAATGGTCTTGACCAGCTCGCGCATCTTGTCGTGCGAGGTGTGGCTCATATTGATGCGGAAGACGTCGGCGCCGGCCTCGAACAGGCGCCGGATCATCGCGCTATCGGAGGATGCGGGGCCAAGCGTTGCAAGGATCTTGATGCGGCGTAGGCGCCTCATGGCTTGCTTCCGGGCGCGACGCCTGGCGGCAGACCAGACCCGCCCGGAGGCGTCCCGCCCGGCGAACCCGAGATGCCTGGAAGGTTTCCGGGTCCGCCCGGACCGACCGTTCCCG
>VAZH01000278.1 GCA_005884465.1 Alphaproteobacteria bacterium
ACCCGGGATTGACCGGGAAGGTGACGATGCGGTTCGCCAGCGCGACCTCCTCGTTCTGCAGCCCGTAGCGCTCGCGCCCGAAGAGGATGCCGACGGTACCCCCGCCGGTGATCTCGGCGGCGATCTCGCGCGCGGCGACTTCCGGCGCGACCACTGGCTTGGCCTGATCGTGCGCGCGGGCGGTGGTGGCAAACAACAGCGTGCAGTCGGCGACCGCCTGCTCGACCGTCTCGAACAGCTCGACATGATCCAGAATATGATCGGCGCCGGCGGCGGCGCGCTGGGCGCTCACGTTCGGCCAGCCGTCGCGGGGATTGACGATGCGCAGCCGCGAGAGCGCAAAATTGCCCATCGCGCGCGCGGCCATGCCGATGTTCTCGCCGAGCTGCGGCTCGACCAGAATGACAACGGGGCCGGCGAGGCTGACGCCGGATTTGGTTTTGTCGGTGCCCGAGCCGGACATCTCACTTCACTTTCTGATTCAACTTCTTAAGAGCTTGAATCAAGTTCCGAACAAGCTCATTCGACGCCTCAGCGACGGTCGATATTCGATGCCTGCCGGCCGGCATTTTCTCAAGCAATATAATCGGGTTAGCAACGTTTTCTAACTTATGGTCAAAACCTCAAATGCGCATTTCACCGCGCAATGTCTGCCAAGCCAGGGCACCCGAATTGCCAAATTGGGGCGGGCCTCTTAGCTTTCTCAAATGTCCAACGGGCGAAACAAATACCAGTCGCGGGGGAGAACCGGCAGCGCGTCCGGACGGTCCTGAATGAACATTGGGACCCGATCGGCGTCGTGAACAACCCCGAACTAGACGACGAGTATGATAACTATGTCGGCACCGTCTACGTCATGCTGATGGACCATCGCATGCCCGAAGACGCCATCTATCAGTACCTGTACGACACCGCGACCGGGTATATCGGCGTATCCCCATACGAGGGGTTGACGGAAAAGTGCGAAAAGACAGCCGCCATCTTGGTTGGGCTAAGGCCTCAGTTCGAAACGCATTGACGCTGTTGCCCCGGAATCAGGACACTCAGCTTTTTTCCAGGGCCGCGCCGGCGGCGTGAAATCGGCGCCCAGCTGCGCAGCCATTCGCCTTCCAGCCCGCGTTTTCGGATGCTATAGCCACGGCTGCTGCCCATCCCCTTTCGTCCCGAAACGCGCTGTTCCAAAAGGCCCGATCTCCATGGCAAAAATCAAGGTGACCAAGCCCGTCGTCGAACTCGATGGCGACGAGATGACCCGGATCATCTGGCAATACATCAAGGACAAGCTGATCAATCCGTTCCTCGATCTCGAGCTGATGTATTTCGACCTCGGGATGGAATACCGCGACAAGACCAACGACCAGGTCACCGTTGATGCCGCCAACGCCATCAAGAAGGTCGGGGTCGGGGTCAAATGCGCCACTATCACCCCCGACGAGGCCCGGGTGAAGGAATTCGGCTTAAAGGAAATGTGGAAATCGCCGAACGGCACCATCCGCAATATCCTCGGCGGCGTGGTGTTCCGCGAGCCGATCATCTGCCGGAACGTGCCGCGGCTGGTGCCGGGCTGGACCAAGCCGATCATCATCGGCCGTCACGCTTTCGGCGACCAGTACCGCGCCACCGACTTCAAGTTTCCGGGCCAAGGCACGCTGACCATCAAATTCACTGGCGAAGACGGCAAGGTGATCGAACGGGAGGTCTACAAATCCCCGGGCGCCGGCGTAGCCATGGCGATGTACAATCTCGACGATTCAATCGCCGATTTCGCCCGCGCCTCACTCAACCAGGGCCTTGCCAAGGGCTATTCGGTCTATCTCTCGACCAAGAACACCATCCTCAAGACCTATGACGGCCGCTTCAAGGATATCTTCCAGGAGATTTTCGATCATGAATTCAAGGCCAAGTTCGACGAGAAGAAGATCACCTATGAACATCGCCTGATCGACGACATGGTTGCCGCGGCGATGAAGTGGTCGGGCGGCTACGTCTGGGCCTGCAAGAACTACGACGGCGACGTGCAGTCCGACACCATCGCGCAAGGCTATGGCTCGCTCGGCCTGATGACCTCGGTCCTGATGACGCCGGACGGCAAGACGGTCGAAGCCGAGGCCGCCCATGGCACAGTGACGCGGCATTACCGCGAGCATCAGAAGGGCAAGGAGACCTCGACCAACTCGATCGCCTCGATCTTCGCCTGGACCCGAGGGCTGTCGCATCGCGCCAAGCTCGACAACAACGAGGCGCTGGCGAAGTTTGCCGCAACGCTGGAGAAGGTCTGCGTCGATACCGTCGAGGCCGGCTTCATGACCAAGGACCTGGCGCTACTGGTCGGCGCCGACCAGCGCTGGCTGTCGACCACTGGCTTCCTCGACAAGGTCGCGGAAAACCTGACCAAGGCGACGGCGGCATAAGCAGCCTTTGGTGCGAAGAATTGCCTAAACCGTCATTGCGAGCCAACGGGTCGCGCGAATGCGCGCCCGATGATAGGCTCCGCGAAGCAATCCATAACCACACAGAAGGTCTGGATTGCTTCGTCGCTTCCGCCTTCGCTCGTTGAGCTACGGCGGACAAGTCGCGCCTCGCAATGCCGACAGATTCGGAAAGTGCGCAATGCCATTTCGTAACAGGGCGACGTTGGTGTTACTGTTGCTGTCGACGCCGCTTGTGAATGCCTCTGCCGCCGAGACGCCCCTTCCCGAGGCCTTGGCCACGCCGGGCGAGACCGTCGTGCTCACGGCGCATGCCGAGGGCATGCAGATCTACGAATGCAAGGCCGGCACGGACGGCAAGCTGGCCTGGGCTTTCCGGGAGCCGGTCGCAACGCTTATTGCGGACGACAAGATTGTCGGCCGCCATTTTGCCGGCCCGACCTGGCAGCTGAGCGACGGCAGCGCGGTGGTCGGCAAGGTTATCGCCAGCGCGCCGGGCGCGGCGGCAAACGACATCGCCTGGCTCAAACTCGATGTAGTTTCCCGGCGCGGCAGCGGCGTGCTTTCGGACGTCACCACGGTACAGCGCATTAATACGGTCGGCGGGAAGCTCGACGACGCGTGCGACAGGCCGGGCGACAGCCATAGCATGCCATACACCGCGGATTACGTGTTCCTGCGCAAGGATTGAGCAGTGAGGCGTCGCTAGCGCGCGCGACGCCAATCGACGGAGGTTGCCCATGCTCTTCATGGTGATCGAGCGTTTCAAGGACCGCGACCCGATCCCGGTCTATAAGCGCGTGCGCGACCAGGGCATAAAATTTCCCGAGGGGCTGACTTACGTTGGGAGCTGGATCGAGCCGAACTTCGACCGCTGCTTCCAGCTGATGGAATGCGACGATGCGCGGTTGCTCCAGGAATGGGTGCTGAACTGCCAGGGGCTCGGCATGACCTTCGAGATCGTACCCGTCGTGGCGAGCAAGGAAACCCGCGAAGTCGTCGCGCCGTTTCTGGATTCGAAATAGCTCATCGATCCGGTAAAGCCTGGCGAGACCTCACGCTTCAGGGCAGCCTTGCCGTCGCAACCCCTTCTTCTCGCGATGGATCCTGCGCGGCCGTGCGCTGTCGCGACGCCGGCGCCACCGAAGGCGCGATTCTGGCCTGATCAACGCGCTGCTTCCCGGGCGTCGCTGGGTAGGATTTGGTACGGCTTGGCTTTTCGACCCGCTTCGCCGGTTCGATGTCAGCGAAGGCACGGCCGAATTCTCGCAAGTGATCGAAGATGCTGCCACCGTTCGGGTCGCGCTTGCGGTAGGCGGAAGCTCTCTGCGCACGCAAGGGTCTGGCGTTGCTCGCGGCGAGATCGAGAGGCGGGCCGACTTTAGCCGCCGGGACGTTCTCCGCAGTGGGCTGGGGCATGGCGGCACTCGGCGCGATCGCCGGATCGGGAACGCTTGCATTCTCCCGTTTCGCGAGAGAAGCACTCTTGCCGGTCGTATCCGATGACCCTGCCGGGCTGACGGCGGCGGTCTCAGCCGATGCGCGCATGGTGACGTCAACATGGTTTGCCGGAGCAATGGATGCCACCGACATGTGCATGAACAGCAAATATCCCGCGACAGTCACAACCGACGCTCCGGCAACCGCGATCGTGCCAGAGGCGAACTTGTGAATCTTTGCGGCAGTGGCGCGAGCGGACGCCGACTCCTGCTCAAGGCGCGCGAGATCCAGCAGATGGTCATAGACGGCCCGCTGCTCAACATCGCCAAGGATTTCGTTGGCGCGGACGATCTCCCTGAACTTCAGCGCCGCGTCGGGATCGGCAGGATGGATGTCGGGGTGGGCACCTTTGACGGCTTGACGAAAGGCGGTCCTGAGACCTCCAGCATCATCCTTGGGAAGGGCCCCGAGCAAATCGTAAAGCGTTTCCATCCCCGCTCCGCAGCTGGATTTCCTGGTCTCCGTCCGAAATTCCCGCCGCGAATTTGCTGTGGAGGACTCGTACAAACTGAACTTCACCGCCTGCGGATAATGTTGATCCAGTACGGCAGAAAAATGACTTGTCGGACGCGACCGGGCCCGTGCTGCATGCTCATCGTCGTTTCATTGCGCCGCTGTTAC
>VAZH01000279.1 GCA_005884465.1 Alphaproteobacteria bacterium
CTCATGGCTCGCACAATTCGCAAAGCCGGCGTGAAGGAAGTTCCGCTCTCGGAGATCAAGGACGATCTCTCTCGGTATCTTCGCGAAGCCGAGACGCAGGAGATCGTTATCACGCGTCACGGAAAGCCGGCCGGGATCCTGATCGGTTTCGAATCCGAGGAGGATTGGTTTGAATATCGGCTCGAAAACGATCCGCGATTTTTGCGCCGGATCGAGCAGGCGCGCAACAGTCTGCATGCAGGGCGCGGGGTCAGTCTGGAAGACCTCAAAACGGAATAGCGACACTTGCGCAACGGTCGGCGGGCGCCGATAACGGCCACCCCTCGGCCCAGCCTACACCGTCTGCACGTCCACCACCCCGGATACCGCTTTGATCGCTCCCGCGATCTGCGGCGAGACCTTGAACCGGCCCGGAAGTTTCATCTCGACCTCGGTATCGAGGTCGAGCATCAACACCAGCGACACGTCGCCATCGGCCCCGCCCGCAGATGCGGGAACCTGTTTTATCTGGTTGCCGCGGGTCGAGCCGTCCTGCAGCACCGCCTCGGGCATCTGCAGCCGCATCGCTATCGACTCCAGCGGCCTGGTATCACGGACGAATATCCGCAGACCCTTCTGGGTCTTGGCGGCGGCGTCATCCAGCGGCTCGGCGTGAAGCACGCGCGCCCGGACATCTTCGCCCTGTAGCTCGGCCCCGAGCTGCAGCAAAACCGCAGCCCCCGGTTCCAGCACCTCGCGATACTGGGCCAGCCCTTCGGAAAACAGTACGGCTTCGAAATGACCTGTCGGGTCTGACAGCCCGATGATGCCCATCTTGTTGCCCGTTTTAGTGCGCCGTTCCATGCGCGACACTACGGTAGCGGCAACCTTGCCCGCGGTCGCGCCGGTTTTGACCGCGCGCGAAAATTCGACCCAGGACTGCACCCGCAACCGCTTCAAGACGGTCGCATAGTCATCGAGCGGATGGCCGGACAGGAAGAATCCGATGGCGTCATATTCGCGCCGCAGCCGTTCGGCCGGCAGCCATGGCTCGACCTGCGGCAGCATGATGGTGGGGGCATCGGCGGCGCCGCCGAACATGTCGTTCTGCCCCAGGCTCGCGGCCTCATGGCTGCGCTGGCACGCCGCGAGGATCGCCTCCGCGCCGGCGAACACCCGGGCCCGGCTGGAATCCAGCGTATCGAACGCACCGGCGGCGGCAAGGCTCTCGATGACGCGCTTGTTGATCGCGCGCGGATTGACCCGCGCCGCAAAATCGGCGAGCGACGTGAACATCCCGTCGCGCCGCGCCTCCACGATCAGTTCGACCGCCTGAGGGCCGACGCCTTTGAGCGCCGCGAGCGCGTAATAGATGGTGCTGTCGCTGACCTCAAAGGTGGCACCGGAGCGATTGACCGAGGGGGCCTCGACCTTGATCCCGAGCCTTTGTGCCTCAGCGCGAAACTCGCTGAGCTTGTCGGTATTGCTCATATCGTGCGTCATCGACGCCGCCAGGAATTCTACGGGGTAATGCGCCTTCATGTAGGCGGTATGATACGACAATAGCGCATAGGCCGCGGCATGGCTCTTGTTGAAGCCGTAATCGGCAAATTTGGCCAATAGCTCAAAGATGGTGTCGGCCTGCCCGCGCTGAATGCCGCGTTCGACGGCGCCGGAGACAAAGCGCTCGCGCTGCTGCTCCATTTCCTTGCGAATCTTTTTGCCCATCGCCCGGCGCAACAGATCGGCTTCGCCGAGCGAATAGCCGGCCATGACCTGTGCGATCTGCATCACCTGTTCCTGATAGATGATGACGCCGAACGTCTCCTTGAGGATCGGCTCGAGCATCGGGTGCAGATATTCGGGCTCTTCATCGCCGTGCTTGCGGGCGCAATAGGTCGGAATGTTCGCCATCGGGCCTGGACGATAGAGCGCCACCAGCGCGATGATGTCCTCGAAGCGGTCGGGGCGCATGTCGACCAGAGCCCGCCGCATGCCCTGACTTTCAACCTGGAACACGCCGACCACATCGCCACGTGCCAGCATTGCGTAGCTCGGCGCATCGTCGAGCGGCAACCGCGCCAGATCAAGGTCGATGCCGCGGCGTTTCAACAACTTCACCGCCAGATCGAGCACCGTCAGCGTCTTCAGCCCGAGAAAGTCGAATTTCACGAGGCCCGCGGGCTCAACCCATTTCATGTTGAATTGCGTGACCGGCATGTCCGATTTCGGATCGCGGTAGAGCGGCACGAGTTCGCTGAGCGGCCGGTCGGCGATCACGATGCCCGCGGCGTGGGTGGAAGCGTGCCGGGTCAGGCCCTCCAAGCGCTGGGCAATGTCGAAGGCACGTGCGACCACCGGGTCTTCGTCGCGAAACGCCTGCAGTTTTGGTTCGCCCGCGATCGCGGCGGCGAGCGTCACAGGTGCGGCGGGATTTTGCGGCACCAGTTTTGTCAGCTTGTCGACCTGCCCATAGGGCATCTGCAGCACCCGCCCGACGTCGCGCAACACCCCGCGTGCCTGCAGCGTACCGAAGGTAATGATCTGAGCCACCTGATCGCGGCCATAGCGCTGCTGCACATAGCGGATCACCTGGTCGCGGCCGTCCTGACAAAAGTCGATATCGAAGTCCGGCATCGACACGCGTTCCGGATTGAGAAACCGCTCGAACAAAAGGCCAAACTGGATCGGATCGAGATCGGTGATCGTCAGCGCGTAGGCGACCAGCGATCCTGCGCCGGAGCCACGGCCCGGACCGACCGGAATGCCTGCGGCCTTCGCCCACTGAATAAAATCCGCGACGATCAGGAAATAGCCCGCATAGTTCATGCGGGTGATGACATCGAGCTCGAAGGCGAGCCGGGCGCGATAGTCCTCCTCAGAGGCGCCGCGCGCAAGGCCGTGGACTTTGAGCCGGTTGCTTAGGCCTTCCTCGGCCTGGCGGCGCAATTCCGCGGCCTCATCGTTTGCGGCGTCCGCGGTATTGGCGCCGGCGCCAACCGTGAAGCGCGGCAGGATCGGCTTGCGCATGACAGGGCGGAACGAGCAGCGCTCGGCGATCTCGATGGTGGATCCCAATGCCTCCGGCACATCGGCGAACAGCACCGCCATTTCCGCCCGCGTCTTGAAACGGTGATCCGGGGTCAGCTGCTCGCGATCGGTCTCTGCGACAAGACGTCCGCCGGCGATGCAGAGCAGCGCGTCACGGGCTTCGTAATCGTCCGTGGTCGCGAAATAGGGCTCATTGGTCGCGACAACAGGAAATCCCCTGGTATAGGCAAGCTCGATCAGCGCAGCCTCAGTGCGGCGTTCCCTTTCGATGCCGTGGCGCTGCAGCTCGATATAGAGCCGGTCGCCGAACAGGCTCGCAAGCCGGTCGCACCGTGCCGCCGCGAGGGCTGCATGATCGGCGTTGAGCGCGAGCGAGATCGGGCCGTCAGGGCCGCCGGTCAAGGCAATCAGGTCCTCGGCGTCGCCCTGGAGCCATTCGAATTTGACGTGCGGGGCCTGATGGACCGGCGTTTCGAGAAATGCCCGCGAATTGAGCCGCATCAGGCTGCGGTAGCCGCGCTCGCGCGCCGCCAGCAGCACAATCCGCGCCGGCTCGGCTAGTGCATTGCGCGCGTTGGGGTCCTGGTCGCCGAAATCCACTGCGAGCTCGCAGCCGATGATGGGCTGGATACCGTAGCCAGCCATCTTGTCGGAAAATTCCAGCGCCCCGAACATGTTGTCGGTGTCGGTCAGCGCCAGCGCCGGCTGGCGGTCGGCCTTGGCCAGCTCGGCAAGCTTCTGGATCTTGATCGACCCCTTCAGCAGCGAATAGGCAGAGTGGACGTGAAGATGAACAAATCCGGCATTGGACACGCTTGCCGACGGTTTTGGGGTCATGGACTTCTAGCGGTTATCAGGCGTGAGGAAGCGAACGCCGCTTTTGAGGCCGACTCGCCTCGCAATGGTGGTGCCTCAGGCCTGCAGTGTCCACGGGCAACGCCCAATTGTCTCTGGCCATCCCCTTTTTCCTCAGAGCTGGGGGATCAGCTGCGCCCAGACCGCGATCATCCCGACAAACAGCGAAATCGACGCCAGCGCCGCCGCCTCCTCCACGAATATCTTCAACATACCAAGCCTCCTCGGATGGAACATAAGAAGAACATTGTTCCTTTTTTGTTCTCGGAGTCAAGGGGCGATAGTGGGTCAGTTTGAAAAATGACCCCAAAAGAAATCGCTTGGTTAATGGTCGCCGGCAACGACCCCATTAGCCAATTACGCTAGGTTGTGGAACCCTCCGGGGAGACCGAGAAATGGCACTTTATCTGAGAGTTTCGGGGGAACCACTAATGCCGCCACCAGACGCGGATTTTTCCTTTCGTATCGTTTTCGAGAAGGGCCAAGGCGACCCTAGGCGCATATTTGACGCGGCCAGCGAGCTAATCGACGGGTTTGAGCATTTGGACGAAGCGGTAGCCGGGTCAGCCGACGCGGCAATACGCCCATTGATGGTCTTGGAGGACATCGAGGCCGGATCAATTCGGGTGTGGCTCAGCAGTTTTCTAAAGACGATAGACGATCAGGGTCTTCGCGAGGGCGAATGGAAAAAGGCAATCGGCCCCGTGCTGGTTGAAGCAAAATACGCGGCCATATCGTTTCTCGACAAAGATCAAGAAGCCGCCGCGGGCGGCGCGATTGAATTGCGCGAAACCCTTCGCATCCTTGCGTCT
>VAZH01000280.1 GCA_005884465.1 Alphaproteobacteria bacterium
ATTTCATCATCAACCGTTCAACTACTTCGCCCCGTACGCGGAAGGTACGGCCGCCCGAGCCGAGCACCTGAAAGACATCGAGGAGTTCCTTGCCGCGCTGCGAACAGGCAACCTGCCGGCCGTGGCCTTCGTCAAGCCAATCGGCGCTTACAACGAACACATGGGTTATACGGACTTGCTGCGAGGTCAGCAGTACGTGGCAGATCTGGTCAAGGCGGTGCAAGGCAGTACCGCGTGGAAGGACAGCGTAGTCATCATCACGTACGACGAAGCCGGCGGGCGTTGGGATCACGTGCCGCCGCCGCGGGGCGATCGTTGGGGTCCGGGGGTTCGCGTTCCGGCGATCATCATCTCGCCCTATGCCAAACGCCGCTTCGTCGATAACACGACGTATGAGACCACTTCGATCTTGAAGTTCATCGAAACCCGCTGGGACTTGGCGCCTCTGGGCAGTCGAGACGCTGCTGCGAACAACCTGCTGAACGCCTTCGACTTCTCGCAGACTCCTTGATACTCGGAGGGCGAACTGACCGAGACTCGCCGAGGGAGAGCTTGGCGGAGGGGGAATGGTATAGCGGGGAGACTGTCAGAGTCGGACCTTATGCAAAGCCACGGTTGCTGTCGGCTTTTGGCACTTTTCGGACCTTGCGCGATGTCCGACTTGAGTCCGGAATGCGCACCAAAGCGGACGTTCGCCCCCGCCTCCGGATTCATGGGTTGCATTGGCGTCGCCAACTCGCTGGGTTGGTCAATCGCGCCGGCTCTGATATCTAGCTCGATGGATAATTTCGAAGTTGTGGTTTTTCAGCAGGGATCAGCCTGCTCGCCCGGCTCGAGCGCTGAGCATTCGAAACCGGCGCGAGAGGTTAATTTAACCTCCCATTAAGGTGATTTTTTAGCGCTTTAAGGCAGCTCTTAATGATTTAGCGCCAGAGATAGACAATGCAAAAGCTCGCGGTATCAGCGGGCAGGATTTGTGTTGTTTGATGAGTAACCCCGCAGATAAGCCTGAAGTCCTCCAGCTTCCGGCCGAAACGCCTGCCGCGGCGCCAATCCCTGACCGCCGCCGCGCCGCGCGGCGGGTGCGCGAGGCGCGCGATCGGTTAACGTCGACCAGCGGCATACGCCCGACTTTCGATCGCGAGCTGCTTCGGCAATATGCCCGAACGCGGCTGTCGGCATCCTATGTCGTGATGCTGCTCGTGGCGGCCACCGGCCTGCTGTTCGGCTTCCTGATCGAGCCGGTTTCGGCGGCGGCCTGGACCTGCGGCATGTTCTGCATTCACGCCGTCATCATCCGCAATTGCGCCAGGTTTCTCGCCGAGCCGCCAAGGCTTACCGCAACCCCGACATGGCGAACGCGATTTGTTCTGCTCGATCTGCTCTACGGCCTGTGCTGGATGGCGATCCTGATCTACCCGACAAGCCCGGATGTGGGCTCGAACACCCTGATGATGTTCATGATGCTGCTGGTGATCGCGGTATCGAGCATGCTCGCGGCAAGCCTTCCGGTCGCAGCCCTTGCCGCAACCGTTCCGGTCACCACCGCGATTGTAGCGAACTTCGTGCTGAGCGGTAGCTTCGACAATTACGTGCTCGCCCTTTTCGCGCTCGCCGCGGAAAGCTATTTTGCGCTGCTCGCCCATCGTCTGCATTCGACCACGCTGGCAACGCTGGAGGTGCGCGCCGAAAAAGACGCGCTGATCGGCGAGCTTGAGCAGGCGAAATCGATATCCGACGAGGCACGCCATCGCGCGGAATCGGCCAACGTCGCGAAGTCGCGGTTTCTGGCGCAAATGAGCCACGAGCTGCGGACGCCGCTCAATGCCATCCTCGGATTCTCCGAGGTGATGAAAAGTGAAATTTTCGGCGCCCACGCGATCCCGGTTTACAAGGAATATTCGGCCGATATTCACAATTCGGGCGTACACCTGCTCAATCTCATCAATGAAATTCTCGATCTGTCGCGGATCGAAGCCGGCAGGTATGAACTCAACGAAGAGGCCGTATCGCTCGTGCACGTCGTCGCCGACTGCCATCATTTGCTGAAGCTGCGCGCCTCCAGCCGCGGCATCACCATCCACGAGGTGTTCGAGCAGAGCATGCCGCGAATTTGGGGCGATGAGCGCGCCACCCGGCAGATCGTGCTCAATCTGTTGTCGAATTCCATCAAGTTCACCCCGCAGGGCGGCGAGATCTGGCTGAAAGTGGGATGGACCGCCTCGGGCGGGCAATATCTGAGCGTCAAGGATACCGGCTCCGGCATTGCGGAGGATGAAATCCCCATTGTGCTGGCCTCGTTCGGTCAGGGCTCCAACTCGATCAAGTCCGCCGAGCAGGGCGCCGGCCTTGGATTGCCGATTGCAAAAAGCCTGATCGACATGCACGGCGGCACATTCACCCTGAAATCGAAACTTCGCATCGGCACCGAGGTCATCGTCACCTTCCCGCCGGAGCGCGTGATGTCGGCGCTGGCTCCGACGGCCGAGGAAGCTCCGCCGCTGCAACCGGAGACCACGAACGCCGCTACTGCCGATGACAAGCGCCGGGCTCGCAACAAGCCGATCATGAGCGCCGGAACCGGGTTGTAACTGGAGCGCTTGCGCAAGTGACCGAATACGCATCACTATCCCTGAATGAGCAAAGAAACGCCGTGTATCGCAGTCTGCATGATCGATCCCAAAACCAGCCTCTGCTTTGGCTGCGGACGCACGCTTCCGGAGATCGCGCGCTGGCACCGGATGGACCGCGCCGAGCGGCTTGCGGTGATGGCGCAGCTCGCGGCGCGCATGAACGACGCAGGTCTCCCGCAGCCCGGGATGGCGGAGAGTGCAAAGTCCGACTGAGCGACGATTACACTTGCATCGGAGGCCCGCTGTGAGCCGGTTTTTGCTCGTCATTCTCATGCTGGCGGCGACGGCCGGCGCCGTGGTCGCCTATACGGATCCGGAACAGATCGCGCGTGCCAGCGATACGGTATCGGAATTGCTGCGCAGGCGGGTCGCGTCTTCGGGCCGCGCCGTGCAGATCGCACGCGGACAGACCGGTGAGTTTACACTGAAGGCCAGGATCAACGGCGTGACCGCTCCGATGGTGATCGACACCGGCGCGACCTGGGTTGTATTGACCTACGAGACGGCGAAGGCCGCCGGGCTGCCGCTGGAATTGCTCGAATATAACGTCGAGGTCGAAACCGCCGGTGGACACACCAGGGCGGCACGGCTGACGCTCGATCGCCTGGCGATCGGCAAGCTTGTCGAGCGTTCGGTGCCGGCGCTTGTAGTGCCGCACGGACAGATGAAGACCAATCTGCTCGGCATGAGCTTTCTGGATCGGCTGGAAAGCTGGGAAGTGCGCGCCGACAGGCTGATGCTGCACGGCTATCCATAAGCGCTATTCCGCAACAATGGTCGTTGTCAGGCGGCCATGGAAGCCGCGGCGCGGTCGTCGACCAGCGCGATCGCATCGCGCAAGACATTCACGCCGGCGCATGGCTTGACGCCGTTTTCGGCGAGGTAACGGCGGAACGCACGCGCGCCCGGGACCCCATGAAACGCGCCAACGAAATGCCGCGTGATCGAATGCAGGCGGACGCCTTGCGCAAGTTCGCGCTCGATATAGGGCATCATCGCCTCGAATACGTCCTTCATCGTCGCGTGCGGCGCCGCCTCGCCGAATAGTTCGGGATCGGCCGTCAGCAATCGCCATGGCTCCTGATAGGCTGCACGACCCAGCATGACGCCGTCGACAAAGCCGAGATGCCGCTTGGCCTCGGCAAGGCTTGCGATGCCGCCATTGATGACGATAGGCAGGTCTGGCAAGGAGGCCTTCAGCCGATATACCCTGTTATAGTCGAGCGGCGGGATGTCCCGATTTTCCTTCGGCGACAATCCATTGAGCCAGGCCTTGCGGGCGTGGACGATCAGCGCGTCCGCGCCGGCTGCCATGACGCTGCGCGCCAGCGCATCCAGCGCAGCTTCCGGATCCTGATCGTCGATGCCAATCCGGCATTTGACCGTGACCGGAATGGTAATCGTGCGCTTCATGGCCTCGACACCAGCGGCGACCAGTGCCGGCTCCGCCATCAGGCAGGCGCCAAACCGGCCATCCTTCACCCGATCCGACGGACAGCCGACATTGAGGTTGATTTCGTCATAGCCGAAATCCTCGCCGATTTTCGCCGACGTCGCGAGGTCGCGCGGATCGGAGCCGCCGAGTTGAAGCGCAACCGGATGTTCGCTGGCATCGAAGCCGAGCAGCCGACGGCGATCGCCATGAATGATGGCGCCGGTCGTCAGCATCTCCGTGTAAAGCCGGGCACGCCGCGTCATCAGGCGATGGAAGACGCGGCAATGCCGGTCGGTCCAGTCCATCATCGGGGCGACCGAGAACTTGTGGTCTAACATGTTGTTTTCATTGAATTTCGTAGCGTGAATCCGTTCAATCGATTTCTGGGCCGACAAATGATCCGAGCGATAGAACTAACGCGTTTTCCTTTCTTTTCAACTGGTTGAACCAATTCTGGCTATTCGCCCTCGCCGATTATTGCTTAATCCGGTACTGCATTGCCGTACTGGCTGAGTGCGTGCAGTACCGCGTGCGGCGCGCTAACACACTTTACTTACCTCATAGACACTTCGATTCCGCGAGCACCTCCCAGATGACAGATCAACGTCACGGTGGAGTTGCTGAGCTTGATTCCGGCGCGCGTGTTGCTAAACAATCAAGCGACTGATAGATTAACCGGCTTAAGCTGGCATGGCCATTTGGCCTTGGTTCTTGCCTGAAAGTCGATCAAGATGCGGACGACGCCGACCGCATGCCCGAGGGCGCTCAAAGGATATCGAGCCGTGCGCACGGCGGGACCGGCCTTTGATCCCGGACGGCCCTCGTCCAACATTTCAGATTTTTATTATGCGGAAGACCAGCCGCCATGGTTATCGCGGCGCACCGGGCGTCAAGGAGCAAGACGGCAAATACGTTCTAACTCGGAGCAAAAGACTCCGCGGGAATACAAATGAGGGGAGTAAACAATGGTTATCCACGCAACCAGCGTCCGTACAGTTCCTTCCGCTGAAAAGGAGCCAATCGCCGTCACAAGGCTGTTCTCCAAGATCGGTTGGCGGATTCTTCCTTTCCTGATTCTGTGTTACATGATCGCGTTTCTGGATCGCATCAACATTGGATATGCCCAGCTTC
>VAZH01000281.1 GCA_005884465.1 Alphaproteobacteria bacterium
TGCCGCCCGAGGCGTGCACCGTCAGCTCTTCACCCTCAACCGTCTTGAGCTTTTTGCCGTCGGTCAGACCGGAGGCTGCGAGCCGGCCGGGAACCACATGGTAGGTCAGGATTTTGGTCAGGGTCGGCTTGTTTTCAGGCTTCACCAGGGTGTCGACCGTGCCGGCCGGCAGCTTGCCGAATGCGGCGTTGGTCGGCGCGAAGACGGTGAACGGTCCCTTGCCTTCCAGGGTGTCGACCAGGCCGGCGGCCTTCACCGCCGCAACCAGGGTGGTGTGGTCCTTCCAGGGTGGTGTGGTCCTTTGAGTTGACGGCGTTCTGGATAATGTTCTTCGACGGGAACATCGCGGCGCCGCCGACCATGACGGTCTTCTCGCCGGACAATTCGCTTTTCATCATCTTGTCTTGCGCGCTCACGGGCGCGACGACGGCGGCAGCCAGAGCCAGCGCGCCAAAGGCGGCGGCCGACAAAAGTGCAAGGCGCTTGGACATGGTTGGTCTCCCGATGGATTGACCGGCGGACCTCCGCCGGCGATGAGGGGCAACAACGACGCTCGTTCAGAGTGATCAGTCCGCGTCGTTGTTGCGCCGAGCTACGGGAGGTGGGCACTGCGGTTTCAGGGAATAAATTTTTGCGGGCTTGAAACTTTTCGAAGCGATGGCCGTGTGCGCCCCGTCATTGCGAGGAGCGCAAGCGACGAAGCAATCCATTTCCGTTATTTGGCGGCGCGATGGATTGCTTCGCGGAGCCTGTCATCGGGCCGCATTCGCGCGACCCGTTGGCTCGCTATGACGGAATGCTCAATGCGCAGCGGCTCGGGGCAATTAATCCCTACTCGCCGGCAGCTGGATAAAACCCCTGTTCCAGGTCGGGCTGATCAGGATTTCGTTGATGCAAACGCGCGGTGGCATGCTGGCGACGAAGGCGATGGTGCGGCCGAGGTCTTCCGACTGCAGCATCCTGGCCTGCTCTTTCTCCGATGGCACCACCGGGCGCAGTTTCAGGATCGGGGTCGCCACCTCGCCGGGCGACAGGCAACACGCCCGCAAGCCGTTGACGCACTCATCCATGTTGAACGAATGGGTCAGCGCCAGCACCGCGTGCTTGGTGGTGGTGTAGGCCGGGCCCGGCATTTTCGAGACATGACGACCGGCCCATGACGAGACGTTGATGATGCAGCCGTCTTTTTGTTTGCGCATCGCCGGCAACACCGCGCGCATGCAATACAACACGCCATTGAGATTGATGTCGACCAGCTTGTTCCAGCCGTCCAGCTCCATGTCGGCCCAGCTGCGTTTCGGCACATTGATGCCGGCGCTGTTGACCAGAAGATCGATGCGGCCATGACGACTAACAATTTGTTCCGCCGCCTTGTTGACGTCGGCTGCCTTGCTGACATCGAGCGGGATCGCTTCGGCCTTGCCGCCGCTACTGGTGATCTTTGCCACCACCGCATCCAGCGCGTCCTTCCGGCGCCCCGAAACCACCACCGTCCAGCCATCCGCGGCGAGGGCTTCCGCGCCGGCCTCGCCGATGCCACTGCCGCCCCCCGTCACCCAGGCCAGGCGTTTCCCGTTATTTGACATGCAAGCTGTCTCCGTTGCCTTGTGAAGGGCGCTTTTGCTATTGAACTGTTGCCGCGGCCAATCGGACCGCGGCCGCCCCCGGAATGATGCATGAACGCGCCTCAGAAAACCATCATGAACGCCAATCTGTTTTCCCGTCTGTTCGACGGCCTCGACGATCCAACCCGGCTCGCGATCGAAACCATTGACGGGCACCGCGTCAGTTATGGCGACCTGATTTCCCGCGCCGGGCAGATGGCGAATCTGCTGATCTCACGAGGCGTCAAACCCGGCGACCGGGTCGCCGCGCAGACCGAAAAGTCCGTTCCGGGTCTGGTGCTGTATCTCGCCACGGTGCGGGCAGGCGCGGTGTTTCTGCCGCTCAACACTGCCTACACGCTGAACGAACTCGAATATTTCATCACCGACGCCGAACCGTCGCTGGTGGTGTGCGACCCCTCGAAGGCGGAAGGCATCGGTGCGATTGCGGCGAAGGTTGGCGCCAAGGTCGAGACGCTGGACGCCGACGGCAAGGGATCGCTGACCGAGGCGGCCGCGAAGGCAGCCGCGCAATTCGAAACGGTTGCGCGCGCCGACGATGATCTCGCCGCGATCCTCTATACCTCCGGCACGACAGGTCGCTCCAAGGGCGCGATGCTGACGCACGATAATCTCGCGTCGAACTCGCTGACCCTGGTCGACTATTGGCGCTTTACCAACAAGGACGTGCTGATCCACGCGCTGCCGATCTATCACACCCACGGATTGTTCGTGGCGAGCAATGTCACATTGTTCGCCCGCGCCTCGATGATCTTCCTGCCGAAATTCGATCCTGAGCTCATCATCAAGTTGATGGCACGCGCAACCGTGTTGATGGGCGTGCCGACGTTTTATACGAGGCTATTGCAAAGCCCGGCGCTCAGCCCGGAATCCACCAGACACATGCGGCTGTTCGTTTCCGGCTCGGCGCCGCTATTGGCCGATACCCATCGCGAATGGGCTGATCGTACCAGCCACGCCGTGCTCGAGCGCTACGGCATGACAGAGACCAATATGAACACGTCCAATCCCTACGACGGCGAGCGCGTCCCCGGCGCGGTCGGCCACGCGCTGCCCGGCGTCATCTTGCGCGTCACCGATCCGGAAACCGGAAAGGAGCTTCCGCGCGAAACGATTGGCATGATCGAGGTCAAGGGCCCGAACGTCTTCAAGGGCTATTGGCGGATGCCGGAGAAAACAAGAGCCGAATTCCGCGACGACGGATTCTTCATCACCGGCGATCTCGGCAAGATCGACGCCAACGGCTATGTGCACATTCTCGGCCGCGGCAAGGATCTGGTGATCTCCGGCGGCTTCAATGTCTATCCGAAGGAAATCGAGAGCGAGATCGACGCCATGCCGGGCGTGATCGAATCCGCCGTGATCGGCGTACCGCACGCGGATCTCGGCGAGGGCGTCACGGCTGTCGTGGTGTGCGACAAGAGCGCGAAGATCAACGAAAGTTCGGTGCTGAAGGCGCTCGACGGACGGCTGGCAAAATTCAAGATGCCGAAGCGGGTGATCGTGGTCGACCAATTGCCCCGCAATGCCATGGGCAAGGTGCAGAAAAATATTCTGCGCGATACCTATTCGAAGATCTACGCGAAGTAACCCCTCATGGTGAGGAGGCGCACTTGCGCCGTCTCGAACCATGAGGCCCGATCCCTTCATCCTTCGAGACGCGCGCAAGAGCGCGCTCCTCAGGATGAGGTCAGCGCCGCTTCATTCGATCACCTCGTCGGCGCGGGCCAGCAGCGTCGGCGGAATTTCGAGGCCGAGCGCCTTTGCGGTTTTGAGATTGATGACCAGATCGAACTTGGTTGGCTGAGCAACCGGAATGTCGCCGGGCTTTGCTCCGCGCAGAATCCTGTCGACGTAGTCGGCGGCTCGCCGGAACAGGTCCGGGTAGTTGGGTCCATAGGACATTAGACCTCCTGTCTCGACGTAGTCACGGAACCCGGACATGGTCGGCAGTCTCGCGTCCACCGCCAAAACGTTGATACGAGCCTGGTTGGTATTTATGAGCGGGTCGGCCAAGACAAAAAGTGCCTCTGCGCGGCTCTTGAGCGTCTCGAAAGCGCGCGCGATGTCGTCCGCCCGCCGGATTTCGAGTGTGACAACCTCGAGGCCGAGCGTGCGGGCTGCCGCGTGAACTTCACCCATCTCCAGCACGGCGCCGGGATAGCCGATGTTCGCCATGATCGCCAGCCGGCGGAGACCGGGGACAACCTCGCGCAAGAGTTCGAGTCGCTTGCCGGCGGTATCGGTCGACTGACTCGAAAGGCCGGTGACATTCCCGCCCGGTCGCGCCAGACTTGCGACGAAGCCGAGGCCAACAGGGTCCGTCGCCAGCGCGAAGACGATGGGTATGACCGATGTCGACTGCTTTGCCGCGAGGACTGCACCTCCCGAGGTGACAATGACATCGACCTTGAGGCGGACAAACTCGGCCGAGATTTCGGCGTAGCGCTCGATGCGTCCCTCTGCCCAGCGATACTCGATCGCGACGGTGCGGCCCTCGATCCAGCCGAGTTCGCGCAGCCGCTGCACAAAAGCCGAGGTCCAATGGCCCCATGTAGCAGGCGAGCCCGCGCCGAGAAATCCGATCGTCGGCAGCTTGCCGGCTTGCTGCGCCCGCCCGGCGAACGGCCAAAGAAAGGAAAGCGCGACTGTCGCGCCGCCAAGCAACGTGATGAACTCGCGCCGCTTCATGTTGAATGTTTCCGGACCTGCGGCGACCTTGAGCCGAATCAAACCACAATACAACGCCGGCACAACGCCGGCGCCTGCAGGCCGTATGTCGCAATCGGGGTTACTATGAGCCGTTCAGCAGGCTGATCACAAACCGGCCGCCGGCGATAAACAGGTAGATGCCGAACGCCATCTCCAGCGTACGCTTCGACATCGCATGCGCGGCCCTGACCCCGAGCGGCGCGGTGAAAAGCCTACGAACACGAACTTGAACAGCCGCTCCGGCGCGTAGCGCGCGGTGACGCTGCCGGCGACCACGCCGATCAGCACCGGCAACCACCATGCCTTGAGGGTTTCCATATCCACCGCGCCGCGCGCATAGTGGGCGCGATAGGATCGGACCGAGGTCGGGATGATGATGGCGAGCGAGGTGCCGATGCACAGCGGCATCCGCA
>VAZH01000282.1:0-8906 GCA_005884465.1 Alphaproteobacteria bacterium
ACCCGCACCACGTCGTCGACATAGATGAAATCGCGCCGCTGATCACCGTCGGCGACCCCCTCGCGATAGGATTTAAACAGCTGCACGGTCCGGCCGGCCTTGATATCGTCGAAGCGCCGCGCCAGCACGCTCATCATCGCGCCCTTGTGATATTCGTTGGGACCGAACACATTGAAAAACTTCAGGCCGGCCCATTGCGGCGGCAGCTTCTCGCCTTTGGCGGCGCGCTCGGCGACGGCCAGGTCGAACAGATGCTTGCTCCAGCCATACAGATTCATCGGCCGCAAGGTCTTCAGCGCGGCAACCGACTGGTCGTCGTGAAATCCCTGCGCGCCATCGCCATAGGTCGATGCCGAGGAGGCATAAATGAACGGCGTTACGTTGGCCGTGCACCAGGCGAGTAGCCGCATCGACAGTCGAAAATTGGTTTCGATCACGAGATCGCCGTCGGTCGCCGTGGTTTCCGAAATGGCGCCGAGATGGATGACGGCGTCCAATCGACGACCCTTCAGCCAATCCGGCAATTCGGCCGGCGGCACGATGTCCGCAAGCTGGCGCTTGGCGAGATTGCGCCATTTGCCGTCATGGCCGAGCATGTCGCAAACCGTCACGTCGGCGCGGCCCGCGTCGTTCAACGCGGCCACGACGTTCGATCCGATAAAACCGGCGCCCCCGGTCACCAGCAACATTCCTTGACCCTGCCCTGATGGTGCGACGCCAGCTTTGCCCCAGACCTGCCCCGCAGGCAACTTGGGTCATCGGGTGTGGTGAAGACTGGACCGTTTGGATCAACGACTTTACCTGCTGGAGAGGAGCAGTTACCGACAGGTTCGAATTTGCATGGGCGCTAAAGCTCCGAAGATATGAACATTAATTCAATACATACCAACGCGACCGAGGACAAGGGCGATCCCCGTCCAATTCTCGTTGTTCCCTACATGTGGATTGGCGACTTCGTGCGCGGCCATACGGTGGTGCGCATCCTGAAACAGCGCTGGCCCAACCGGCCCATCGATCTCCTGACCACTTCCCTGTGCGCCCCGCTGGCCGATTACATGCCCGGCGTTCGCTCAGGCATCGTCTGGGACCTGCCCCGCAGCCGGCTGGCGGTGGCCAGGCAATGGGCACTGGCGGCAGAGCTGCGGGCTCGGAACTACGGCACCGCAATCGTCCTGCCCCGCACCTGGAAATCGGCAATTGCGCCAGCGCTCGCCGGTATTCCGGAACGGGTGGGTTTCGTCGGCGAAGCCAGGTTCGGCCTGATCAACCGATGGCGCTGGGGCGAGAAGGCCCTGCCCCGCTTCATCGACAAGAACGCCGCCCTGGCGCTGCCGGAGGGAAGCCCCCTGCCGCCGGAATGGCCGGTGCCGCAGCTCAATGTTCCCGCCGAGGAAGCAGAGCGCTGGCGGCAAGCCAGCCGGTTGGGCACCGGTCCCGCCGTGGCGCTGGCGCCGGGGTCGGTCGGCGCATCCAAGCGCTGGACCTATTATCCGGAGGCCGCACGGCTGTTGGCCGAACGCGGACTGGATGTCTGGGTGATCGGCGGTCCCGGCGAAAAGCCGCTTGCCGCGGAAATCGTGGCCGCCGGCGGCCCTCGTGTCCGTGACCTCACAGGTGCCGATCTGCGCAATGGCATTTTGGCGATGGCGGCCGCCGATGTCGCGATCTCCAACGATTCCGGGTTGATGCATATCGCCGCCGCGCTGGGTACGCCGACCATGGGCATTTTCGGCCCCACCAGCCCCTACTACTGGGCGCCCCTGAACGGCCTTGCGGCGACGGTACAGACCAAAACCACTGTGCCATGCCAGCCCTGCCACCGTCCGGTCTGCACCATGAACGACCATCGCTGCATGCGCGACATTCCTGCATCGGACGTGGTCGCGATTGCAGGGCGCGTGCTGGCCGAGGCTGGGGCGCGCGTTGCGCATTAAACTCGCGAGCTTGCGCAGCTGCGGCGCGATCATTACCAAAGACAGGGATTGCAACCCCGACGGTGCGTCTTGAAGCAAGATTTGAAAGACCCGATCGCCACGCATATTGAACGATCGCTCGCAGCACTGCAGCGAACGGCGCAGGACGCGGCGCTGCTCGCCACCGCGCGCGAGATTGCGGCGGCTGTCATCGCGGCGCTGCGCTCGGGCAACAAGCTCTTGATCATCGGCAATGGCGGCAGCGCCGCCGATGCCCAGCATATCGCCGCGGAGATCGTCGGCCGCTATAAACAGGACCGGCCCGCCTACGCCGCGATCGCACTGACCACCGACACCTCGGCGCTGACAGCCGTCGCCAACGATTACGGTTTCGAACAGGTGTTCGCGCGGCAGGTCGAGGGGCTCGGCCAGCGCGGTGACGTGCTGCTGGTACTATCCACCTCGGGACGTTCGCCGAACATTCTGGCGGCGTTGCGCAGCGCCAGGCAACGCGGGCTTGTCACCATTGGCTTTACCGGCAGCAAGGGCGAGCCACTCAGGTCTCTGTGCGACCATCTGTTGATGGCGCCGAGCGACGACACGCCAGTGGTCCAGCAAATCCACCTCGCTGTCGCGCATGGAATCTGCGACGAGATCGAGCAGACCCTGCTGCGCGAGGCTTCGCGAAAATGAGCGGCGTCGAGTCCGCCTGCTGCGCGTCCCGGCCCGCCGCATTTCTCGATCGCGACGGCGTCATCAATCACGATGACGGCTATATGGGCACGCAGAAGCGGATTCGCTGGATGCCAAATGCGGCGAAGGCGATCCGGCGGCTGAACGATGCCGGCTATTTCGTGTTCTTTTTCACCAATCAATCCGGCGTGGCGCGCGGCTTCTTCACCGAGGACGAACTCAACACGCTGCACGACTGGATGATTGCCGAGCTTGCCCAGCAGGGCGCGCGGATCGACGATGTCAGGTACTGCCCGCATCATCCGGACGGAACGGTCGCCGGCTATCTGGAAGACCATCACTGGCGCAAACCCGCGCCCGGGATGATTCTCGATTTGATGCAACACTGGCCGGTACGGCACCCCGGCAGTTTTGTCATCGGCGACCGTCCGACCGATATCGAAGCGGCAGAAGCGGCCGGCTTGCCGGGCTTTCTGTTCGCTGGCGGCGACCTCGATGCATTCGTGGCGGACGTGATGGCTCAGACCAGGCTACGATAGACCTCGGCGATCGCCGCGGCCTCCGCGTCAAGACTGAATTTTTCCAATACCCGCGCGCGCCCCCGCCTGCCCATCTGAGCAGCAGATGCCGGATCGCGCATCAGCGGCTCCAGCGCCGCCACCAGCGCATCGACATCGCCGGGCGGCGTCAGCACGCCGGTCACGCCATCCTCGATCACGAGCTCTGCCGCGCCCGCGCGCGACGCCACCAGCGCGGCTGCCGCCGACATCGCCTCGATCAGCGTAAGCCCAAAACCCTCGTTGCGCGAGGTGAAGGCGTAGATTGTCAGCCGCTGGTACCAGCGCTGCACCTCCTCGATCGGAAGTTCGCCTGTGATGACAATGCGTGATTGCAGGCCCGCGGCCTCGATCCGCTTTTTCAGATCGTTCGCGAACGACGTGTGCTCGGCCGTGATGGCGCCGACCAGCACCGCGGTGAAATCAGGATATTGCGGCAGCAGCCGGCACATCGCCTCGACGAAGACATCGCTGCCCTTTTGCGCGCGCACCCGGCCGAAGCAGCCGATCGCGTAGCGGCCCGGCAAGCCGGTTTGCGCGAATGCCGCCGCGCGATCGGCCGCCGGCGCATAGCGATCGGTATCGACACCGTGGGGAATGACGACCGCCTGGCGCTTGAGGAACGACGCCGAGATATCGTTGGTTGCGATGATCGCGTCCATCCGGTTGATCAGCCACCGCGTGATCCAGGTATGGTGCCGCTGGGCCGCCGAGGTGAACACCAGCCTCAGCGGCCAGCCGAGCGATCGCAGCAGTACGCCCACGATCATCTCGTTGTTGCGCCGCGCGTGCCAGATCAAGGGCGTGCGGCGGCGCCGCAATTTCAGTAGTTTCGCGACTGCGATCCGCGCGATCCCATCGGGCGAATCGGGACCGAGCCATGCCGCGCGAAATAATTGGGCAAGTTTCGGCGCCACCATGCGGTTGGTCGCGGTGACGCCCGAATAGCGCCTGTGCAGATTCGGCACGATCAGCTGCAGACTGTCAGCGGAAATGTTCTCCATTCGCAACGTTCTGGCTCCGTTTCGCGCATTCCCTATACGCAACATTAAGCATAGTGGCCAGTTCGCTTGTGCTGAAACCCACTCTTCACCGCGTCCCGGATAGCATCGCCTGAACAATCGGGAGATGCGTGAGTTCATGAGTGTGCTTGTCACCGGCGGCGCCGGCTATATCGGAAGTCACACGGTTCGTGCGCTGGTGGAAGCCGGCGAAAGCGTTGTCGTCATCGACAACCTGTCCACCGGCTTCTCCGCGTACCTGCCCGAAGGCGTTGCGCTTTTCATCGGCGACGCGGCGGATGAAAATCTCGTCGAAGGCGTGATCGCAGCACACGCCGTAGAAAGCATCATGCATTTCGCGGGCTCCGTGGTGGTGCCGGACTCGATGCGCGATCCGCTGGCCTATTACCGCAACAACACCATGACGACGCGCAGCCTCTTGAACGCCGCGGTGAAGTGCGGCGTCGGCCGCTTCATCTATTCATCGGCCGCGGCGGTCTACGGCAATCCGGATCAGCTGCCCGTCCCCGAACATGCGCCGACTCGGCCGCTGTCGCCTTACGGCTCATCGAAACTGATGACCGAAATCATGTTGCATGACACAGCCTCGGCGCACGGCATGAAATATGTCGTGCTGCGTCACTTCAATGTCGCAGGCGCCGATCCCAAGGGGCGCCTTGGACTTTCGACCGTGGGCGCGACCCATCTTTTGAAGGTCGCGGTCGAGGTGGCGACCGGGCAGCACGCCAAGATCGATGTGTTCGGAACCGATTACCCGACCGCGGACGGAAGCTGCATCCGGGATTTCATTCACGTCAGCGACCTTGCGCAGGCTAATCGTGCGGCGCTGTCGTACTTGCGTAGCGGCGGTGCCTCAGTGACGCTGAATTGTGGTTGCGGCCACGGCCATTCCGTACTCGAAACCATCGAGGCGGTGCGGCGCGTCTGCGGGCGCAATTTCTCGGTCCAGCACGCCCCGCGCAGGCCCGGCGACATCATGACCATGATTGCGGATACCAGCCTTATCCGTGCGACGCTGGACTGGACGCCTCAATACGACGATATCGAGACCATCGCCACGCATGCGCTGACGTGGGAGTGGAAATTGTCCCGCGAGCGCCAGGTCGACGAGCAGCACGCGGCCTCGGCCTAAAATCTCGTTTCGTGCAAGTCCTTATTTGGCTTGAAAAACCCTGATATAGCGGGCAAGGAGTCGTTTCGCTTTAGCCCTGACGCGCGATATATGCCAGCGCTGTCAATGGAACGCGGATGACCGAATTTCCAAAGAAGATCACTGACGACCCCTATGGCGCCGCGATTCTGATTCGCCGCCTGATCATGGAGCAGGGAGCCGCCTACTGGCGGCGCTACCTCGTGGCATTCCTGCTGATGGGGGTTTCGGCGGGGGCGACCGCCGGCTCGGCCTATATACTCGGCCAGGTCATCAATCAGGCCTATGTCGAGAAGAATGTCCGCGGCATTGCCATCCTGTCGGGCATAACCGTGCTGCTCTTCATGCTTAAGGGTGCCTCGACCTACGGCCACACCGTGATCCTGTCGAAGATCAGCAACGCGATCCTCGCGAACAACCAGCGGGCGCTGTTTGCCAAGCTGATGAGCGAAAGCGCCGGATTTTTTTCCGAGCGGCATTCCTCCGAATTTCTGGCACGGCTGACGGCGGGCGCGAAATCCATCACCGACGTTCTCAATTCGCTGATCAACGCGATCGGACGGGACCTGCTGCTTCTGATCAGCCTCACCGTCGTCATGGTGATGCAGGATCCCATCATGTCATTGCTGGGATTGGTGGTGACACCGCCGGCGATGCTGGTGCTGCGCAAGCTGGTCAAGCGCATCAAGGGGCTGGCTCTTAACCAGTTCACCGGCACCGCCGACATTCTGGAGATCATGCAGGAATCGCTACAGGGCATCCGCACCGTGAAAGCGTTCACGCTGGAAGAAGCCATGCGCCAGCGGATCGATGCCAGCATTGCGGCGGTCGAGCGCAACGCCAACAAGATGGCGCGGGTATCCAACCGCTCCAGCCCGCTGATGGAGATGCTTGGCGGCTTCGCCGTCGCCGGCGGCCTATTATATGGCGGCTATAGCGTGGTCGCGCTGGGCGCAACCCCGGGGCAGTTTTTTTCCTTCCTCACGGCCTTTCTGCTGGCTACCGAGCCGGCCAAACGCCTGGTGCGGCTCAACATCGAGTTGAACAGCAATCTGGTCGGCGCGCGGATGCTCCTGGAAGTTGTCGACCGTCCCGCCAGCGAATTGTCCGACGACGACAAACCGCCGCTAAAACTATCCGATGCCCGGATCGAACTGCGCGACGTCAGCTTCGCCTATCGTCCGAACGAGCCGGTACTCAACCGCATGAGCTTTGTTGCGGAGCCCGGAAAGGTCACCGCGCTGGTCGGCCCTTCCGGCGGCGGCAAATCGACGGTGCTGGCGCTGCTGCTGCGGTTCTATGACGCAACCGATGGCGACATCCTTATCGACGGACAAGCAATTTCCGCCGTCTCGCGAAGATCGCTTCGCCAGCAGACCGCATATGTCGGGCAGGACGTCTATCTGTTCCGCGACACCATCCGCGAGAACATCGCATTCGGCAAGGTCGGTGCGACCGAAGCCGAGATCGTTGCCGCCGCAAAGGCGGCCTGCGCGCATGAGTTCATCATGGGCTTCCCGCTCGGTTATGACACGCCGGTCGGCGAGCACGGCACGCAATTGTCCGGCGGCCAGCGTCAGCGCGTCGCGGTGGCCCGCGCGCTGGTGAAGGATGCGCCGATCATCCTGCTTGATGAAGCGACCGCGGCGCTGGATTCGGAGTCGGAAAAACAGGTGCAGGAAGCGATCGAACATCTCTGTCAAAACCGCACCACCATCGTCATCGCCCATCGCCTGCACACCATCATGCACGCCGACGCCATCCTGGTGGTGGAGGCCGGCGAGGTCGTCGAGCGCGGGCGCCACGACGATCTGTTGCGCCGCGGCGGTCGTTATGCCTCGTTCTTCCGTCTGCAGCAGCGGGACACCGCCACCCTAGCGCCGATCAGCGCAACCGCGTAAATACGAGCCGATCTACCTCCGCCACCCCGCCGAGACCTCTTCATGAACACGACCGCCTTTGTCATCCCCGCCCCGCAGCAAGCCTCGATCCCGGTCGCGGGCGAGTCAAAATCCTTTCCGGTGCGCCGTATCTGGTGCGTTGGGCGCAATTATCTCGAGCACATCCGCGAGATGGGCAATGACGAGCGGGATCCGCCATTCTTCTTCGCCAAGCATGCCGACATGCTGGAGAAGGATGGCGCCTCGATCCCCTACCCGCCCCTGACCAAGGACCTGCATCACGAGGTCGAATTGATCGTCGCGATGAAGAGCGGCGGCTTGAACATTCCGGCCGACAAGGCGCTGGACCACGTCTACGGCTATGCGGTCGGCATCGACCTCACCCGCCGCGACCTGCAGCTCGCCGCGCGCAAGAAGGAGCGACCCTGGGAGATCGGCAAATCCTTCGACCATTCCGCGCCCTGCTCGGCGCTGCAGCCGGCCGCGAAGATCGGCCATCCCGCGAAGGGCAAGATCTGGCTTTCGGTCAACGGCACCGAGCGGCAGAAGGGTGATCTCTCCGAGCTGATCTGGAGCGTGCCGGAAATCATCTGGAAGCTCTCGCAGCAGGTCGAGATCGGCGCCGGCGACATCATCATGACGGGAACGCCGGCCGGCGTCGCCACGCTCTCGCCCGGAGACAAGATCGAGTGCGGCGTCGATGGCATCGGCACGCTGAAAGTTGCGATCGGCAAGGCGGCCTGAGCGGCGGCGCTAGAGCATTCGTCTTACGGCAAAGGCTGTTTTGCTCATCACCTCAAAGCGGATGCGACAATGAGGCCGAGAACCACAGCGGTCAGGGAATATTTGAGCGCGTAGTAGACCTTGCGGTTCCATCCCTTAACCCGGCGTCCGGCCAAATGGATCTCGTAGAGCCAGCCGAACACCCTGTTGAGCACGCCGACATGCTCGCCGTCTACATTTGAAGAACGAATAGAAACCCCAGTCGTTGTTCTTTGCTGCTGCCCGGATAAAGCCCTCGTCGAAGAGCTTCACCGCCCCGTCACGGATGGTCTCCCAATTGTCCCGCAGTTTTGCCAGTTCAGGAAAACGGTCAACCGGGACCACCGGCTCGTTCGGAACCGCCGAGCCCGCGTACATCAGCACGTTGTAAGGGGCGAGAAACGTCGAGTGGTCGCCGAGCTGGCGCGCGATCCGAAGCCGCTCGCGGCCACGGAAATGCACGTAAATAGCGGATAAGGCGAGAAAATAAATGACGACAAGCTGTGGCGCCAGAAGCTGTTTCAGCATTTTCCCTTCCTGTGATCGTGGCCCGCCAACACTTCCCGAAGCCGGAGCATCTCGCAGAAGCCAATCCGGAAAGCTTCCAGGCAAGACACGCAAAGGGACAGGAAGCGCACTTTCATTGCCGCAACAATTCAAATCTTATTTCATCATGCCCTAGTCACGACAGCAAGGCCCCGGACTCGAGTTTGGGGCTCTTTGGCGGCCACTCTTGCACAGCGCAGCCTGCCACGACAAAGCCGCCGGCTCGCACCTCTCAGCTGTGTGCAATTCACCCAGTTCGCAGGCTGGCCGAAGGCTTGATCCGCCGTTGCGTGCAAGCTGTTACATGATCATGCTCGCTCGCGGACAAATTGACCGTGAAGAACTGGCACCCTCCCGCAACA
>VAZH01000282.1:9222-10554 GCA_005884465.1 Alphaproteobacteria bacterium
GAAGGCATCGTAACGACGAAGACTAGCACTTTGAAACGGTCGCGTGTGGCTTCCGAATCGAATACCGTCGGGCAGAAGACCACTTCGACAGGCTGCCGGCCGGGCTGATAATTTGGGCAGTCAGCGGGTTCCGGTAATCGGCGCCCGGCGGAGGAGCGGCTCGGTTTTTTTAATCAGCAAGGGCAGACGCGACGGAAACGCGGTGATCGGGGTGCCGAAAGCTTGAACTCAATTTTGACCAAAAGGGTGATCGTCGTGGGGGCTGGCATCGGCGGCCTGTCCGCCGCCCTCTGCTTGGCGAGGTCGGGGGGAAGACCTATCGTGTGCGAGCGGGCTGCAAAGATCGGCGATATTGGCGGCGGCATCATGATCAGGACGAACGCCAGTCGCGTCCTGAAAAACCTCGAGGTTTTTGACCATCTTCGTGGTCTCACTTCCCGGATCTCTTCGGCGGTAGTTTACACGAAGGATGGAAGGCTGCTTCGGCGCTGGCAACTCCCGACGTCCGGAGCCGACACCATCATTGTTCGAAGGATGGATCTGCAGCGAGTGCTTCTGGAGCAGCTCTCGCGCTATTCGCACCGCCTCGAATTGGGATTCTCTTTTGGCCATTTCAAGCAGACGCCGGAACAGGTCACCGCCTTTTCCACCAATGGCGACATGATCGAAGGCGATGCGCTCATCGGATGTGATGGTCTCAATTCTCAGGTTAGGAAACAGATCGTCGACGATGGACCCCCCTGCTATCGAGGCTTTGTGCAATGGCGCTTCATCACGGAACAGCGCCACCCCGTCGTCGGTCCCCATGAAAAAATGGATTGGTACGGAAACGGTTTGCGGTTCGGGGCATCCCCCTTGGGACCGGGCATGGCTTGGTATGTTTCGGTGAATTCGCCTTCCCCCGACTGGCGCGGCGGCGATCGGATCAAGGATTATCTGCTCGGCTTGTTTGCCGATTGGGCGAATCCCATTTCCGAAATGATCGCTGACGTCATTCCAGAAAAACTTGTTTGGACCTCGATTTACGATCGACCGCCGGTTTCGCGCTGGGGCGACGCAAGAGTATCGCTGCTAGGCGACGCCGCCCATCCCTTTACGCCGGATCTCGGCCTCGGCGGAGCTCTAGCCATCGAAGATGCGGAGCAGCTTCATAATAGCTTACAGGATCACGACGACACGATTCCGGCTCTCAGGGCCTACGAGGGCATGCGCCGTGGAAAAGCAAACGCGGTCGTTATGAAATCACGCTTCACCGGCGATATGTCTCAGTGGTCGAATCCCGTGATGACCAAGGCGCGAGACACGCTTATCGCGAGATGTCCCGAGGTCATA
>VAZH01000283.1 GCA_005884465.1 Alphaproteobacteria bacterium
TGATCCGTCTGAACCTGTGGTGACTACGCTCGTGTGCTTCACTTAAATTCGCACGCGAGGCTACGGGTGCAGCGGGCACCCGGCATTCCCTGCGCCCTCTATTTTGCTGGGCGAACGTTTTTGCAAAACTCGGGCGCATTGCGCCGCGAGATAGCGGACTTATGTTGGAATTGACGCGACGTCATTGCGAGGAGCGACTTGTCCGCCGTAGCTCACCGAGCGAAGGTGGAAGCGACGAAGCAATCCATTCTTCCCTTGTGGCCCCATGGATTGCTTCGCGGAGCCTGTCATCGGGGGCGCATTCGCGCGACCCGTTGGCTCGCAATGACGATAAAACTACTCAGGCGCGGCACCGATCGGCGGGCCGCCGGGCGGCCGGTGCAGGTAGCTGATCGTTACAAACGCGCCGAGCCACGAACCGACAGCCGCGAAAGCGACATAGATCCAGTTTTCGGTATAGCTGATCACGGCATAAGAAGAGAGCAGATACCATACGCTGCTCCACGTCGCCGCAGGCACGCGCCTGCGTGCCACCACAGCAGAGGTGAACATGACATAGACCGCATCGGTTGCGGCGGTCGCAAGCAAAACACCCCCGGCGGTCAACGGATCGATGGCAGCCATTGCAACTCCTTCCATGCTATAGCGTTTTCGAGCAAAGTGGGTACCGGTTGGCGTGAAGAAAACGCGTCAAAACAAAAAGCTAGAGCCCGGTTCTGATTCAATCAGAACCGAACAGGCTCTAAGAGACAGAGCTTTGACGTTAGGCAAGAGTGAGGGTCATGCAAAGCCCCAGCGAAATTCTGGCCGATCTCTGGACACTGGCCGGCGGCGAGATTTCCGCTCTCGACGCTGTCGCGCTGACGGGAGAAGAACCGCAGCTGCCGTCGTCGTTTCGCGTCGCCGCCGCGGCGCAAGCCAGCATTGCGGCGGCTGGACTGGCCGCCGCGCAGATCTGGAAATTGCGCAGCGGGCAATCGCAGGATGTCACGGTCGATATGCGTCATGCCGCCGTCGAATGCCGCAGCGAGCGTTACCTGCGCGTCGACGGCAAGCCGCCACCGCCGGCCTGGGACGCGATCGCTGGCATCTACAAGACCCGCGATCAGCGCTTCGTGCGGCTGCATACCAATTTCAGGCATCACCGCGATGCCGTCTGCAAGGTGTTGAACTGCAAGCCGGAACGCGACGAGGTTCAGGCCGCGCTGATGCAGTGGGATGGCGAAGCCTTCGAGACCGCGGCCTATGCCGGCGGCTGCGTGGTCGCGCTGATGCGCCCGTTCGACGAATGGTCTGATCTGCCCCACGCCAAAGCGCTGGCCGCACTGCCGCCGATATTGATCGAGAAAATCGGCGACGACGCCCCAAAACCCTGGCCCGCGGGCGACCGTCCGCTCGAAGGCGTGCGGGTGCTCGACCTGTCGCGGGTGATCGCCGGTCCGGTCGCCGGCCGCACGCTCGCCGCCCATGGCGCCGATGTGCTGCTGATCTCCGGCCCCGATCTGCCGGCGATTCCATGGCTCACCATCGATACCGGCCGGGGCAAGCTGACGAGCTTTGTCGAGCTCAAGAGCGACCAGGGTCGGGGCGTATTGCGCGATCTCTTGGCTAGTGCAGATATTTTCTCGCAAGGCTATCGTCCGCGCGCGCTTGCGAGCCTCGGTTTCTCAGCCGAGGACGCGGCGCGGATCAGCCCCGGCATCGTCTACGTGTCGCTGTCGGCCTATGGCCATGCCGGGCCGTGGGCGGAACGCCGCGGTTTCGATTCGCTGGTGCAGACCGCGACCGGTTTCAACCATGCCGAGGGGCAGGCCGCCGGTGTCGAGGGACCGAAGGAATTACCGGCGCAAATGCTCGATCATGCCACCGGCTATCTGATGGCGTTCGGCGCGATGATGGCGAAAGCGCGCCAGTCGTGCGAAGGCGGCAGCTGGCACGTCCGCGTATCGCTGGCCCAGACCGGGCGATGGCTGTGGAATCTCGGCCGCGTCGCCGATGGATTCAAGACCGAGGATTTGAAGGCCGACGCCGTCCGACCATTTGTGGAAGAGGTGCCCTCGGGCTTCGGCCCGCTGCAGTCGGTCAGCCATTCAGCCGCGCTGTCGAAAACGCCGGCATTCTGGGCACGGCCGGCAATGCCGCTCGGCAGTCATCCCCCAGAATGGCCCGCGCGCAATTGAGGTCCAAGGGCCCCGCATCCCAAAATTAACGCCCGCCTCTCCAGATTTTAACTTTAAACGCTAGGACTAGCTGCGTTTTTAGGTTGTTTGAAATGACAAATGGGCACTATTAGCGCACCAATGAAGCAGTGATTGCCGAAATCATTGCCGAACTTACCGGGACGCATGCTGTCGGAATTTACCAAACAATTACAGATGCTTAGTCGGAAACAGCTGGCCGTTGGCGCGGCCCTGCTGGCGATTGTCAGCGCTGCTCTCTATGGGCTTGTGCATATCAGCGGGGCAACGCAGCAGCATTCCGAAGTCTCCAGCCAATCCCGCAAGGGATTGCAACGCTACACTCCGAGCCCGGCCGAATGGGCCAGCCTGACCATTCAGCCGGTTACCGAGCGAGCCTTCCGGGCCGAGCACGTGACCGAAGGCAAGATCGCGGTCGACGAGGATCGCTCGACGCCGGTGTTTTCGCCTTACGCGGGCCGGGTCACCAAACTGCTGGCCCGGCCGGGCGACCGCGTCACGCAAGGCCAGCCGCTGTTCGTGATCGAGGCCGCCGACACCGTGCAGGCGCAGAACGATTTCATTGCGGCCATGACCGGGTTGAACAAGGCCAAGTCGGCGCTCGATCTTGCCCAGATACAGCACAAGCGCGCCAAGGATCTGTTCGAGGGCAAGGCGGTCCCGCTGAAGGATTATCAGCAGGCCGAGGCAAACCTCACCCAGGCGCAGAACGACCTGCGGTCGACGCAAACGGCGCTGGAGGCGGCGCGCAATAAATTGCGAATCCTCGGCTTCACCGACGAGGCGATATCAACGTTTCAGGATAAGGGCAGCATCAATCGGGAGATTACCATCTTCTCGCCGATCGCGGGCACGGTCGTGCAGCGAAAGATCGGCCCCGGCCAATATGTGAACGCCGGCGCCAGCGATCCGGTATTTGTGATCGGCGATCTCTCAACCGTCTGGCTGACGGCCTTCGTCCGCGAGACCGATGCGGCGAACGTATCGGTGGGGCAGGAGATCACTTTCAATGTGCTAGCGCTGCCGGGCCGCCCGCTGACGGCGCGCATCAACTATGTTTCCGCGGCGATCGATCCCGCGACCCGCCGGCTTCTGGTGCGCGCCACGATAGACAACAAGGAAGGTCTCCTGAAGCCGGAAATGTTCGCGAATGTCACGATCTATTCCCCCGGCGATCACCCGGCGGTTGGTGTGCCGAAGCAGGCCTTGATCTACGAGGGCAATCAGGTCCGGGTCTGGGTCGCGCATGAGGACAAGTCGATCGAGCTGCGCCAGATCAAGCCCGGCCTCACCAACGGCGACCTCGTCGAGGTTGAAGGTAATTTGAAACCCGGCGAACAGATTGTTACCAAGGGCAGCCTGTTCATCGACCGCGCTGCATCCGGCAGCTAGCGCGGTGAGGCATTATGGCGAACCCCGGATTCAGGACACCC
Source organism: Alphaproteobacteria bacterium (assembly GCA_005884465.1). GTDB lineage: Bacteria > Pseudomonadota > Alphaproteobacteria > Rhizobiales > Xanthobacteraceae > Bradyrhizobium. The sequence goes on from VAZH01000283.1 coordinate 3,632, forward strand.
GTCCTTCATTCAGTCCTTTGAAAGCTTTGATCTGAATGGATCGCCTTGTCGCCATCGCAGTCAGCCGCCGCTATTTGATGGTGGGCCTGCTCGCCGTCGTGATAATCGGCGGCCTGATCGCGTTCAAGCAGCTCAATATCGAAGCCTACCCCGATCCGACGCCGCCGATGGTCGACATCGTGACGCAAAGTCCGGGGTTGTCGTCGGAAGAGATCGAACGCTACATCACCATTCCGATCGAGACCCAGGTCTCGGGCATCAAGAACCTGCGCACGATGCGCACCATCTCGCTGTACGGGTTATCCGACGTCAAACTGCAGTTTTCGTTCGACTACACCTATGACGAGGCGCTGCAGCAGGTGCTGAACCGGTTGTCGCAACTGGCGCCCTTGCTTGGCAACGTGCAGCCGACGATTTCGCCGGTCAGCCCTATCGGCGAAATCTACCGCTACCGGCTGGCGGGGCCGCCAAATTACAGCGTGCTCGACCTGAAGACGCTGCAGGACTGGGTTTTGCAGCGCCGCTTTCGCGCCGTGCCCGGCGTGATCGACGTCACCGGCTGGGGTGGAAGGACCAAGACCTACGAGCTGGAGGTCGATTTCAACAAGCTGATCGCCTATGGCCTGACGCTGCCGCAACTGCTGCAGGCCGTCAGCAATTCCAACATCAATGTCGGCGGCAACACGGTCAATATCGGCGCGCAATCCGCTGTAGTGCGCGGCGTCGGCCTGATCCGCTCGATCGACAACCTCGCCAACACCATGGTGTCGCAAAGCGGCGGCAATCCCGTGCTGGTCAAGGATATCGCCACGGTCACGGTCGGCGAGAAACCGCGACTCGGCATCGCTGGAATGAATCAAGACGACGATATCGTGCAGGGCACCGTGCTGATGCGCCGCGGCGAGCAAAGCTCGCCGACCATCGCGCGGGTCGAAGCGCTGGTGGCCTCCATCAACAATTCCAGCATCCTGCCGCCCGGCGTGCGGATCGAGCGAATCTACGACCGCAAGGATCTGATCGACATCACCACCGCGACGGTGCTGCACAACATGGTGGCCGGCATCCTCCTGATCGTGCTGCTGCAATGGATTTTCTTGGGCGATCTGCGCAGCGCGCTGATCGTCGGCGCCACCATCCCGTTCGCGCTGTTTTTTGCCGTGATCATCCTGGTGCTGCGCGGGGAATCCGCCAATCTGCTCTCGGTTGGCGCGATCGACTTCGGGTTGATCGTGGACGCTACCGTGATCATGGTGGAAGCGATCTTCCGCCGCTTGACTCAAACCACCGCGCTTTCGGAAGCGGAGCAAAGCCATATTTCAACGGAAACTGCCATGGGGATGAAGAGCCATGCCATCCTCAGCGCGGCGGCCGACGTGTCGCGGTCGATCTTCTTCGCCGCCGCCATCATCATCGCGGCGTTCTTGCCGCTGTTCACCTTAAGCGGCGTGGAGGGCAATATCTTCGGGCCGATGGCGCGGACCTATGCCTATGCGCTGGCGGGCGGCCTGCTCGCGACATTCACGATCACACCGGCATTGAGCGTGATCATCCTGCCTTCGCACATCCACGAAACCGAAACCTGGATCATGGCGTTCCTGCATCGGCTCTATGTTCCGGTGTTGAACCGGGCCGTCGACAATCGAAAGCTGGTCATGGCGGGGGCCATCGGGCTTGTGGTCATGACGGTCGTATTTGGTCGCTTGCTGGGACTGGAATTCCTGCCCAAGCTCGAGGAGGGAAATCTCTGGATTCGCGCAACCTTGCCGCCGACCATCTCGCTGCAGGAGGGCAACGCCTACGTCAACGAGATGCGCAAGATGATCCGCAGCTTTCCCGAGGTGGAATCCGTGGTATCGCAGCATGGCCGACCTGATGACGGCACCGACGCTGCCGGGTTTTTCAATGCGGAATTCTTTGCGCCGCTAAAGCCGGTCAGCGAATGGCCCGATACCCATGACAAGGAAGAACTGACGGGTCGATTGCTGGCGAAACTGCAGGATAAGTTCCCCGGGGTTGAATTCAATTTCTCGCAGTACCTTCAAGACAACGTTTCCGAGGCGGTATCGGGAGTTAAGGGTGAAAACTCGATCAAGCTGTTTGGCAACGATCTCCAGGCCCTCACCGACACCGCCAACAAAATCAAATCTGTCCTGGCCACGGTACAGGGGATCACCGATCTGGCAGTTTTCACGTCGCTCGGCCAACCCACCGTCCAGATTGATATCGATCGCGCGAAGGCCGCCCGGTACGGACTAGCCCCGGGGGACATCAACGCCACCATCAAGGTAGCGATCGGCGGTGACAGCGCCGGTGATCTCTACGAACCCGGCAGCGACCGGCATTTTCCGATTATCGTCCGTCTTGCACCCGAATATCGCAAGAGTGCCGAGGCGATTCAGAATTTGCGGATCGGCGCGGCCGGTCCGAACGGCACGATCACGCAGATACCCTTGAGCGAAGTAGCCTCGATCAACCTGGTCTCGGGCGCAGCCTACATCTATCGGGAACAGCAGGAGCGCTAT
>VAZH01000284.1 GCA_005884465.1 Alphaproteobacteria bacterium
ACCGGTGAGCACGATGACGCGCACATTGTCATCCGCGGCCGCGGCTTCCATGGCATGGCGCACGTCGCGCTCCATGATCGCCGTCCATGCGTTCATCCGGTCGGGCCTGTGCAGCGTGATGGTCGCGATCTTCTCGCTCACTTCATAAAGAATATGCTGGTAGCTCACCGCGATCTCCCTGTGCTCGTTGTCAAGCGACAACGCGTCGTTGTTGATATGTGCTTTCAGGCGCGCCTCCCGGCGCGCGAACCTTTTGGGCGTGCCAGATAATCCACGGTTTCCGGACGCTCCTTGAGCCATCCGGTCCAGCGCTTGAACACTTTTGCCATGCGATCAGGCTCGACCCCGAGCTGCGCCATCGCAACCCCGCCATTCACCGACTCGCGGTATTCGGCAATCAGGCCGTCGCGCACTAGGAAGCGGCTCATGCCGTCGATCACCACGCGCTTTCCCTCGAATTGCGGGATTTTCGAGGTAAAGCTCGACAGCGACCACGCATATCCCATTTCGCCGTCGAACACGGGGTCGAACATCTCCCAGCGGTAATCCGCAGCATCCCGATGAAACAGGTTCTGCATCATATGCGCGATCTCGGCGCGGCCTTTGTGCGCACCATAGATGTAATCGTAATAAATCGCGTCTTCGGTGAAATGGCCGGCGAACCGCGCGCCGTCTCCGGATTCCGCCGACCGCGTGAACTCGTCCAATAGAGCTGCGAATTGGTCGCCGGTCATGTCGCCTCCCTGTGCTTGCTTGAGGCCGCAAGCCTGGGCCGACACTACCACATTTGCGAATTTGGAAAGGGCTTGAGCGTAGACGCAGGCACGATGCGCTAGGTCCTATTCCGCGGCTTCCGACATCACCGATCGCGGCACGCGAGCCAGCCAGCCATCGAGAAATTGCTTCAGCCAGGCGCGTTCGGCCACGTCATGAACCGCGCGATCGGCGAAGTGATGGTGGCGCGCCCGCGCGCCTGGCAATTGGAGGCGCGCATGGCCACGCGTGGTCCAGCGATGCATCATCGCGTAAGTCACGTCGGGATGAAACTGGAAGCCGAAGCAATGATCCAATCGAAACGCTTCCACCGGGAAGTCGCTGCCCTCCGCCAGCAATTCGGCGCCCACGGGAAGTTCAAATCCCTCGTGGTGCCAATGGTAGACATGATCCGGCCAGTTCGGACAGATCTCGAACCCTGCAGGGGTGGGGCGGACAGGATAATATCCGATCTGCGAGCGGCCTTGCGGATGCGGCGCAACGCGGGCGCCGAGCTGCATGGCGAGCATCTGGGCGCCCAGGCAAATTCCCAGAAACGGCCGCTGCTCCCGGAGCGGGACCGCGATCCACTCGATCTCCTGGCGAATGAAATCATCCGGATCGTTGGCGCTCATCGGGCCGCCGAAAATGACGGCGCCGGCATGGCCATCCAGCGTCTGCGGAAGGGGATCGCCAAAACGCGGGCGTCTGATATCCAATTTGTGTCCGAGCGCCCGCAGCGCGTTGCCGACGCGGCCCGGCGTCGACGTTTCCTGGTGCAGGATGATCAGCACCGGCAGCAAAGAATCGGCGGTTAAAGGCGCGACAGCCGCTGTTTGTGGGCCGCGGCGGAAGTTCAGCACGGATTCGGCGCTTATTTTGCCCGGTTGAAACGACATTGATGGTTCTGTTTGGCGGCTCAAAAAGGAATCATACCTAAGTGACCGTTAATTTCGTGTAAGTTCAAAATCAGTCCGGATTAATTCGTAAGCAAATCTTCACAGGCGAATCTTCATAGGCAAATCCCGGGCCAAAACGAGCAAATCGCGGGCCAAAGCGGCTCCCGACGCGTTTGTCAGCGCCTACCCAGCTGAAATTTCCCGACCGCCCACAGGACAAACCCGCGCGGAAACAGCCGGAGCAGAAGCGGCACAAGCTTGATGCCGAGGCCGGGCAGCACGGCCCGCTTGTTGGCCATCAGCCCGCGATACCCTGCCTTTGCAACGTCCGATGCGCTGACGTTCAGGATCGCGGAATCGAATCCGGGCTTAAACCCCGCCCGGGCCTGAAATTCAGAGGGCACCGGACCGGGACACAGCGCCGTGACGCGCACGCCGCAGGGAGCGAGCTCCCCGCGCAGTGCTTCACTGAACGACAGCACATAGGCCTTGGATGCGTAATATACCGCCATCCCCGGCCCCGGCAGAAAGCCGGCGACCGAACCGACATTGAGGATGCCGCCGCGATGCCGGATCAGCTGATCGGAGAAACGCAACGATAAATCGGTCATCGCGCGAATGTTGACGGCGATAATGCCGAGCTGTTCCGCGCGGTCCAGTTCGATCGCGTTACCGAACAAGCCAAAGCCGGCATTGTTGACGACGAACTCGACCTCCACCCCTTCAACGGCCAACGCCGCGGCAATCTTGTCGCCGGCATCGGGTTGTTCAAGATCGCAGGCAATCACAATCGGCGCAGCGCCGCCGCTTGCCGTGATTTCACCCGCCAGCGCCGCCAGGCGCTCCGCGCGTCGCGCCACCAGAGCTACGCGATGACCGTTCGATGCGAAAACGCGCGCCAGTTCGGTGCCTATTCCCGCCGAGGCCCCCGTAATCAGCGTTACGCGCTCAGTCACGATTCAATGCTCTTCAACAAATTGCACGAAGTTCGGCCAATTCGGGGAACGAGAGCATACGCACTAGGCGGGATGCAAGCCACCTGCAAGCATATCGGCGTGCTCAAACGCACAGCACTGCGAAATTGAACGGCAATATTTTAGGCTAAATGCGGCCGGCCGCGGCCATCTGTCACGCACATTAAAGTTTGGTCATGTCCGGCGCTGAGTGAAGCGACGGCTCGCCCCGGGGCTGCAGCATGTCAACCCGCCGCGATATCCTGGCTGCCCGTGACCGCGGGCTGCCGGGCGGCAACACGGTGCTTGAGATCGATCCGGTCGCGCGAAGATACGCCGAGCAGATCGGCTGCACGCCAGACGACGTTATCCTCGAACTCGCTGACCTGGCCGTCGGCGTAAACCAGCTCCCACATCATCTCGACGATACGGAGTCTGCCCTCCTCATTCACCGAACGCATGATGACGCTGGTGAAGTGATAGAGATCGACCGCCTCGCCCTCGACCAGCGTCGCGGACGCGATCAATTGATCCGCGGTACCGGGATCAAGCCCGAAGCGGCTTTCGATCAGGCCGTGAAGCTTGCGCTTTTCAGCCTCGGATGGTTGGCCGTCGATCGAGATGACGTGGATCAGCAACGCAGTGGCTGCCAGACGATAGCCGGTATCGTCAAATGCCCGATGCTCGTGCGCGGTGGGAGAAACAACGTCGGCAATGAATTGGCGTAGTCCGTCCAGCATTACTTCCTACCGAAATCGTGTGGATTGTCGGCCGCGGCATCGGCGGCTAAGCCAAATATATGGGCTGGAACATCAAAAGACGCAATCCACGCGACTTTCGGACGCAGGATTACCATTCCGCAATCTAGCCGTCATTCCGGGGCGCGCGTGAGCGCGAACCCGGAATCTCTATCATAAACAACTTCGAGATTCCGGGTCTGGTGCTGGCGCACCATCCCGGAATCACGGGTACCTTCAGGGTATTTCATAAACCACGATCTTGTCGGCAATGCCGCGCAGAGCGGCCTGCTTTTGAATCGGCGTGATCGCCTCTTTGTCCAGGATGGCGGCGACCGCAGGCGCCTCGATCACCGGCCCGGTGATGTGTATAGCCTGCGAGGTCGACAGGCCCTGAACCCTGGCTGCGATGTTGACGGTCTGGCCGAAATAATCCTGCCGCTCGTTGAGCATGACGGCGAGGCACGGACCTTCATGGATGCCGATCTTGACCACCAGATCGTCCCTCCCACGCTCGACATTGAGCGCATCCATGGCGGCGCGCATCCGCAGGCCTGCGACAATCGCATGTTCGGGCCTGATGAAGGTCGCCATCACGGCATCGCCGATGGTCTTCACGACCGCGCCCTTCTCCGAGGAGATGATTTCCAGCAGCGCACGGAAATGCGCGCGCACCAGATCGAATGCGGCGAGATCTCCGACCCTCTCATACAGCGCGGTAGAGCCCTTGAGGTCGGTGAACAGGAACGTCAGCGAGGTGATCTTGAGGCGCTGATCGATATTGAGATTGTCGGCCTTGAAGACGTCGCGGAAAGTCTGGTTGGTCAGCATCCGCTTGGCGGTGAGGAACGGCTTGCGCTTGCCGATCAGGTGATGAAGCGCCTCGGCGGCAATGAAGACCGCCGGCAGCACCCGGACCCCGGCCTGATTATCGAGCGACAGCCGCAACGGGCCGGGCCGCAGCGTGACGGTTCCTCCGGTCGGCGACGGCGTCTTGCTGTAGATCAGCGATAGCTGCTGGCGTTCCTTGGTCGGTTCACCCTGAACATCGATGAACTGTGCGGCGTGCGTCACCGGCTCGAACACGATGATGAAATCCGAAGGCAATTTCAGCGACATCACCGCCTTCTCGCC
>VAZH01000285.1 GCA_005884465.1 Alphaproteobacteria bacterium
TCGACGATCGTGCGCTGCCCGGCGCCGACAACGATGATGCGGCGTCCCATTAGCCGCCCAAGGCTCTTTGCCTGGCCGAGCGCTTCCGCATGCAACGACGCGGACGGATCGATCTGTTTCGGCGCGTGCGTGGTGGTGGACATGGTGGTTCTCCTTTTACCCAACGTCATTGCGAGCCAACGGGTCGCGCGAATGTGCGCCCGATGACAAGCTCCGCGAAGCAATCCAGCTTTATCGCCGGATGAACAGGCATGGATTGCTTCGTCGCTTCGTTCCTTGCAATGACGGGGGAATGCCCTACCGCACAGCTTCCGCCCCGAGCGGCAGCGCCTGCACCCGCGGCACGCCGCGCATGCGCGCCAGCAGCTCGGCGGTCGGCCAGGAATCAGCAGGGAAACCGTATTTGATCTGCATCGCCTTCACCGCGCTGCGGCTTTGCTGGCCCATGATGCCGTCGACCTTGCCGACATTGTAACCTGCGCGCACCAAGTGTTGCTGCAATTCGCGGAGCTCGGCGAACGGCAGTTGCGCGCCTGGCGCGGAAGGACGAAGCATCGGCGGGCTGCCGGCGATGCGGGTAGCGAGATAGCCGGCGGTGGCCGAATAGATCAGCGAGTTGTTCCACTCGGTATATACAGCGAAATTTTGATAGGCCAGAAACGCCGGCCCGGTGCGGCCCATCGGCAATAGCAGCGACGCCGGCAGATTGTCGCTCTGTAGCGCGCGGCCATCCGGATAGGTCACGCCAAGCTGCGCCCATCTTGAGCGTGGCAGCTGGATCGTGAGATCGGCTTGGTCCCAGGGAAAAGACGATGCGAGGTTTTGTGCCACGCGCGCTTCCTGCAGCCAGGGTTCGCCGCGCCGCCATTTAAGACCGTTGGCGATGTAGTTCGCGGTTGAGCCGATCACGTCGGCCGGGCTGCGCAGCAGATCGCGGCGGCCGTCGCCGTCGTAATCGACGGCGTAGTTGAAATAATGCGTCGGCAGAAATTGCGTCTGGCCGAGTTCGCCCGCCCAGGAGCCGACCATCTCCCCGGGCGTGAGGTCGCCGCGCTGGATGATTTTCAGCGCCGCAATGGTCTCGTTCGCAAACATCTGCGAGCGGCGGCAGTCATAGGCCAGCGACACCAGCGAGCGCAGCGTCGGCAGGCTGCCCATGTTGGCGCCGAAATCGCTCTCCAGCCCCCAGAACGCCGCGATCACCGCGGGCGGCACGCCATACTCCTTCTCGGCGCGCGCGAAGGCCGCAGCGTGAGCCTTGATCCGGGCCTGGCCCTGCTGCATGCGGTAGCTCGCGGCCATGCGGCCCGCGAACTCGGTGAACACCTGCCCGAACACGCGCTGGCCGCGGTCGCGGTTGACGATGCCCTGGTCGTAGACGAGATAGGGCGAAGCTTCCGCAATCGTCCGCTGCGACACCCCGTCCGCGACCGCCTGCTGTTTCAGATCAGCGAGGAAGCGGTCGAAGGACATGCCGTTGTGGCAGGCGGCGCCGCGCGGGGCTGGTGCTGCAACTGGTCTGGCTGGAACTGCAATTGGTTGAGCTGATGCTGACTGCGGTGCGCACAGCATGACGGATAGAACTGCGCCAGGAAAAAATCGTGCCGTTAGGAACTTTCGCATGCGGTTACCGGTTGGGAGCAATTCGTCAGAGATGACGCTGTCGTAGCATCACAGAAGGGTAACGTCACCACCGGAACAAGCCGGATCACCGGGCACTTTTACAGCACGCTGGCGGCACTTCGATTGGATAGGCCTTGGAGGGCATCCGCATCTGCGACGTGGAGGCAGGCGCACGGCGCGAGTGCGATTCAGCCAGTTAAGAGCGATGTTTCTGTTTGCGCTCGGATGATAGAATGAGGCCGTTCGATTCGTATCGCACAGGCGGTGAGGGGCTTGCATGCGAAGGGCAGCTATCGCGCTAATCCTGGGGTTTGGGGCAGCGTCGTGCTCGCCCGATCCTGAGGTTATTGCCTCTACGAACAAGTGTGCAACCGCCCTTTACCCTTCCTACAATCCAAAATCGCGTGATCAGTGCGTTGATGTCTGCATCAAGTGCAGTCATGGCGTTACGGTGACGTGCTCGACCTCATGCATGCTGAAAGGCGCGCGCTGAAAAGTTCGAACAGCCGGAGATTGGCCGGCAGAGCGGGGAGGGCTAATGCGCCATGTGGTGAGATATGGATCGTCCCATGCTGAACAAGCCGTCGGTGAGCCGGCCGTTGTTGTACTCGGCGTCCCAGAAGTAAGCGAGCGCGAGAAAGATCAGAAAAGCCATGAACATTCGCATCTCACTTCGCCATGATGAGAGATCGGGGCATCAAGCGCCTCACCCTGCTACCTCGAGATTGCAGCGCTGCGGGGGTGCGCTGCTCAAGGCAGCGGCCGTAGCGCAGATTGGCCAAACCTAGTCCGCCTTTCCGACGATAAAGAGGCAGGTTATGCCGAAACCTGTCATCGGGCCGCGCCTTGCGCGGACTCGTTGGCTAACTTGCCCTGCGGGCCAGTAATTGGCCGCCCCTACTTGGATCATGGGAATTGGGATAGCTTTGCTGCCACAGGGGCGCGATATGAAACTTCTCCGCCGTAAATTCCTTGAACTCACCGGCGGTATTGTCGCCGCTGCCGCCTTTCCGCAATTCGCATTGGCGGACAATTATCCGACGCGGCCGGTGCGCATTATCGCCGGTTTTGCCGCCGGCGGCGGCGTCGACATCACGGCGCGCCTGATCGGTCAGTGGCTTGCCGATCGGCTGGGGCAGTCCTTCGTCGTCGAGAACCGGGCGGGAGCCGGCGGCAACATCGGCACCGAGGCCGTCGTGAACGCGGCCCCTGACGGATACACGCTTCTGCTTGCCACCGTACCGAATGCGGTCAACGCCTCGCTCTACGAGAAACTCAATTTCGATTTTATTCGCGGCATCGCGCCGGTCGCCGGCATCATCCGCGTGCCGATGGTCATACTGTTGCATCCATCGGTCCCGGTGAGGACCGTTTCCGAGTTGATCAGCTATGCCAAAGCCAATCCGGGAAAGATCAACATGGCATCGGCCGGCAATGGCAGCGCGCCCCACATGGCCGGCGAGCTGTTCAAGATGATGGCCGGCGTCAACATGGTCCATGTCCCCTATCGCGGCCAGGGCCCAGCGCTTTCGGATTTGCTTGGCGGCCAGGTGCAGGTGCTGTTCGCCACCGCGCCCGGCACCAGCGATTACATCGCAACCGGGAAGCTGCGCGCACTCGCGGTGACATCCGCCTCGCGCGCGG
>VAZH01000286.1 GCA_005884465.1 Alphaproteobacteria bacterium
TCCTGAGGCGTTCGTTTTCCACCAAGTTTGTCGCCGGCGCCTTCGGGCGCCGGTTTTGTTTTGGCGACCTGGTTCATCATCGATGCTCAATGAAGTTCCGGATCACCGCGATGGCGCGTTCAGGCGCATCGGGGACCACTGCATGCCGGCAATTCGGAAACCGTTCGAACTGCACGAGATGCGACGGCAGCGCGGCTGCGATATCCGCCTGGGTCTCGATCGGATGGATCGGATCGTCTTCACCGCCGAGGATGAGAGTTGGACATTGGATGCGGTGAAGATCCCCGAACATGTCGAACGTGTGGGCTTCGCCGCCCGGTCTTGTGAACCAATGCAGCACCTCCGACCGGCTGACCGCGCGGCGCGCCGCGTCCGGATCGCGCGGAATGCGCGTGTACAGCGGCATGGCCAGTCGTCGCCAGGCCTCGAGCGAAGCCTGATCGGGGTGCCCCTGAACCTCCAGGAACCGGCGGCGCGCCAGCGCTCCCACCTCCGGCCCTCCGAAGCGTTCGAACAGCGCCACACGCCGGTCTAGATGCGTACCTCCGGCAGCCTCGGTGCTGATCAGCACCAGCTTGCAGGGGTGGGCTGGATGGCGGGTGGCGTAAGCTAGCGCGACCATGCCGCCAAACGACACGCCCAGGACTATCGGACTGGCGATGCCCAGGATATCGCAGAACGCGCGCACGTCATCGCCCCACTGCGGCAGATTCCAGCTTTCCCGGGGACCGTCCTCGCTTCGACCATTGCCTCGATGATCCAGATAGATGATCTGAACGATATCAGCCAAGGCCGAGTATGCAGGCTTGTAGATCGAGTGGTCGAAGCCGGGCCCGCCATGAAGCAGCAGCAGTGTCGGCTTTTCTCGCATCACGGGACCGTCCGGCACCAGCTTCGCGCCCTCAACGTCGAAGAAAAGCCGCACCCCATTGACGAGCACTTGCATGGCGTTACTCCCTGGATTCGGGATCGATCGGGTCAGCCAAGCCGCTTGCGTGTTTGGTACGGATACCGGACCTTAGCCATGAAACGAGCGGATTGGGCACTAGTCACATTTTTGGCGCACTCCATCTCTCAATGTGTGCCGCTTTCGATGTCACGCCGATTTTGTCGTCAGGCCAGAATGTCATCCAGATTTCATGGAATTACACGCGCCGCGGCAATGGCCGCGATGCTGGCGCTTGGTTCGCAGGCTCTCGCGCAATCCGACGATGCCGACGCGGAAATGCGGATTCAGCAGCTTGAGAATCAGCTGCGGCAACTCACCGGCCAGAATGAAGAGCTGCAATACCGCAACCGGCAGCTCGAAGAGCGCTTGAGGTTGCTTCAGGGCGGCGCGCAGGCCGCGCCCGGCGGTCTGCCCGCCGTCGCCCAGCCCAACATCGCCGCCGTTCCCCCGATGCAGCCGAATCCGGCGTATCGGCCACCGCCACCCCAGCCGGGTTATGACCAGCAGATTGCCGTTCCGGCGCCGATCGTGCAGGACCCGCAGGCCGCGTCCCCCGGCGCACCCCAGGGCCGACGCCGTGGCGATGCCTTCGATCCCAACCAGAGCCCGAATGCCCCGGGGGTGCCGCAGGCCCTCGGTGGCGGCCAGCTTCCGCTTCCCGCAGGCTCGCCGGTCGGCGCTCCCGGGGGACGCGGCGCGGGTGACCCGCTCGATCTGGCGAACATCGGCGGCGCGCGTAACCCGCCGGGAGGGTTGCCGCCACCTCCGGCTCGAAACCCAGGCGCCAGCGCTGCGCTGACCACCTTGCCGCCGTCGGCAACGCCGCGGGACGAGTTCGACCTCGGCATCGGCTATATGCAGCGCAAGGACTATGCGCTGGCCGAAGAGAGCATGCGCAACTTCGTGCAAAAATACCCGAGCGATCCCTTGGTCGCCGACTCGCAGTACTGGCTCGGCGAGAGTTTTTTCCAGCGCCAGCAATACCGCGACGCCGCGGAAGCCTTCCTCGGCGTGACCACCAAGTTCGACAAATCGGCGAAGGCCCCCGACGCCTTGTTGCGGCTCGGACAATCGCTGGCGGCCCTGAAAGAGAAGGAAGCCGCCTGTGCGGCGCTCGGCGAGGTGACGCGGAAATATCCGCGCGCTTCGAGCGGCGTCAAACAGGCCGTCGACCGCGAGCAAAAGCGGGTTAGGTGCTAATAAGTGCTAAAGAGTGCTGGCGGACCTGATCCGAGGTGGAAACCAAGTTTCCGAACGCCATGCCCAACGACGACAATTCCCCGATTTCGGCTCAGGAGGCAAAGCGCCTGTTCGCGGATTGGGGGGGCGTTCCCGCGATCGTCCTCGCCGTTTCCGGCGGTCCCGATTCCATCGCGCTGATGTGGCTTGCGGCGCGCTGGCGCCACGCCTTGGCGCGCGGCCCGCGCCTTGTCGCCGTCACGGTCGATCACGGCTTGCGGCCCGAAGCCGCAGCCGAGGCGCGTAGGGTCAAGCGCCTGGCGCGCAGCCTCGATCTGCCGCATCGTACGCTGCGCTGGACCGGTCCCAAACCGAGAACCGGATTGCCAGCCGCGGCACGGGCGGCGCGTTATCGCCTGCTGGCGCAAGCCGCGCGGGCCAGCGGCGCGACGCATATCCTCACCGCGCATACCCGCGACGATCAAGCCGAGACGCTGTTGATGCGAATGCTGCGCGGCAGCGGCATCGCCGGTCTCGCGGCGATGGCGCGAGAGTCCGAGCGCGATGGCCTGCTGCTGGCACGTCCGTTCCTGGATATTTCGAAATCGCAGCTCATCGCGACACTCAAGAAAGCCAGGGTCGGCTTCGCCGAAGATCCGACCAACCGCGACACCAGCTTCACGCGTCCGCGTCTGCGCACGTTGATGCCGCTTCTCGCCGCCGAGGGCGGCGATACGCGCAATCTGGTGCGGCTCGCCTCGCGGCTGGCCCGCGCAAACGCTGCGGTGGAAGTGTTGGTCGATGGCGCCGAACGCTATCTCGCGCTCAGGGATCGCCAAGGCTTGCATTCGGGATTCAACGCCAAACCCTTTGTCGCCGGGCGATTGGATGCCAAGACCTTCGATGCAAAGACTTTTGCTGCCATGCCCGACGAAATTCGTCTGCGGCTATTGTTGCGCGCGATCGATCGGGTCGGCCATGAGGGGCCGGCAGAACTTGGCAAGGTCGAAGCATTGCTGTCGGCATTGGACCTGGCCGGCGCCGAGAACAATTCAGGACGCCGGCCAAGGCTGAAACAGACAAGGCTGAAACAGACCCTCGCCGGTGCGCTAATCAGCCTGATCGACGGCCGGATCCGTATCGAACCGGCGCCGCCGCGCCGCCGTTCGGGATGACGCCGGCTCGAATACTCTCGCAAATCGCTTGGGAGTCTTAACCACCCCCGAAAAACGCTGGTTTCACTGCCATTATTTGAGCGGGAATCGCGCTAACATGCGCTAAATAGTCCGCGTGGTTCCCTTGGCAGCGACCGGGGCGGCACCTAGATTGTAATTAGCCGACCGAGGGCTTTCTCGGCGCCTGCCCAATGACACTGCCCAAGGAATGAGGCCGCGATCCGCGCGACCACGAAGGAAGACCGATGAATGCCAATCTGCGCAATTTCGCCCTCTGGGTCATCATAGTTTTGCTGCTGTTGGCACTGTTCACGCTTTTCCAGAACCCGGGTCAGCGCGCGTCCTCGCAGGACATCTCGTTCTCGCAGCTCTTGACCGAAGTCGACCAGAACCACGTTCGCGACGTCGTAATCCAGGGACCGGAAATCCACGGCACCTTCACCAACGGCTCAAGCTTCCAGACCTACGCGCCGAACGATCCGACGCTGGTCTCGCGCCTGTATAACGGCAAAGTCTCGATTACCGCGAAACCGCCCGGCGACAACGTGCCGTGGTTCGTGTCGCTGCTCGTTTCCTGGTTGCCGTTCATCGCGCTGATCGGCGTGTGGATCTTCCTGTCGCGGCAGATGCAGGGCGGCGCCGGCAAGGCGATGGGTTTTGGCAAGTCGCGGGCCAAGATGCTGACCGAGGCGCATGGCCGCGTGACCTTTGAGGACGTCGCCGGCGTCGACGAGGCCAAGCAGGATCTGCAGGAGATCGTCGAATTCCTGCGCGATCCCGGAAAGTATCAACGGCTCGGCGGACGGATCCCGCGCGGCGTGCTGCTGGTCGGCCCTCCCGGCACCGGCAAGACGCTAATCGCGCGCGCGGTCGCCGGCGAAGCCAACGTGCCCTTCTTCACGATCTCCGGCTCGGACTTCGTCGAGATGTTCGTCGGCGTCGGCGCCAGCCGCGTCCGCGACATGTTCGAACAGGCCAAGAAGAATGCGCCTTGCATCATCTTCATCGACGAAATCGATGCGGTCGGCCGCCATCGCGGCGCCGGCCTCGGCGGCGGCAATGACGAGCGCGAGCAGACGCTGAACCAGTTGCTGGTCGAGATGGACGGTTTCGAGGCCAATGAAGGCGTGATCCTGATCGCGGCGACCAACCGGCCGGACGTGCTGGATCCGGCGCTATTGCGCCCGGGCCGCTTC
>VAZH01000181.1:0-1163 GCA_005884465.1 Alphaproteobacteria bacterium
GTCTGCGTCGCGGCGTACTGATCGCGGAATCGATTCATCCCAATAGGGCCCACATCGGCGGGCGGGGCATTAATACGCTCACCGGCGCCGAGGCCGTTGCGCCGGTCGGCGGCGCCGCATTCCATGACAACAAGGTCTGGGTGAAGAAGGCTGCGCCATCGGCTATTCCGAACACCTAAATCGTCCTTGCAGTTTGCCGCCATCCTGCCGTTAATGTCCGCGGACAGCTGATAAGGCGAGCAGGACAATGACTGACAACAACAGCGTGATACTTGAGAAGCGTGGGCAAGCGCTCTGGATCATCATCAACCGGCCGGAGAAGCGCAACGCCCTCAATGCCGACGTGATCGCCGGCATCGCGAGGGGTTATCGCGACGCGCATGACGACAAGGGCATCCGCGTGATCGTCTTGACCGGCACCGGCGACAAGGCGTTTTGCGCCGGCGCCGATCTGCAAAACAGTGGCGCAGCGTTCGCGATGGATTTCTCCAGGCCGAACGTCGACTACGCGGACCTGCTGCGACTGTCGCAGAACGCCACCAAACCTTCGATCGCGCGGGTGGGCGGCGTCTGCATGGCCGGCGGCATGGGGCTGTTGTGCATGACCGACATGGCGGTGGCGGCCGACCACGTGATGTTCGGATTGCCCGAAGTGAAGGTCGGCGTGTTCCCGATGCAGGTGATGGCGCTCCTGCAATCGATCGCGCCGCGGCGGCTGATCAACGAGTGGGCGCTGACCGGCGAACCGTTCGACGCACGGACCGCGCACACGGCCGGACTTCTGAACTACGTAGTGCCGTCGACCGATCTCGACGCCAAGGTTGACTGGCTCATCGGCCGCATCGTCGACAAGTCGCCGACCGCGATCCGGCGCGGCAAATACGCCATGCGCGCGATCGCCTCGATGTCGTTCGATGAAGGCATCGCCTATACCGAAAGCCAGATCGCACTTTTGGCGCTGACGGAGGACGCCAAGGAGGGCCTCAAGGCCTTCAGCGAAAAGCGCAAGCCTTCCTGGCCGGGGAAGTGAGCGCGCAAGACGTCATCCTGAGGTGCGAGCCGCCCTTCGCGGCGAGCCTCGAAGGATGGCGGTGAACGTCTGTGGCGCATCCTTCGAGACGCGCGCAACTGCGCGCTCTTCAGGATGACGGCAGTGTTTGCGG
>VAZH01000181.1:1231-5837 GCA_005884465.1 Alphaproteobacteria bacterium
GTCGCCGCTGATTCCGACGGCGCCGAGCAGAACACCGCCGTCCTGGATCAGCACGCCGCCGGGCACCGGCACCATCCGGCCCTGCGCCAGCGTGTTCACCGCGCCGATGAAATAGGCCTGTTCCTGCGCGCGCTGGAACAGGGCGCGCGATCCCATGCCCATCGCCAGCGCGCCGTAAGCCTTGCCATGGGCAATCTCGCTGCGCAGCAGGCTGGTGCCGTCCTGCGCGGCAGAAGCTTTGATGCAGCCGCGTGCATCGAGAACGGTAACGACGAGCGGCTTCAGTTTCTTCTCGACGCCCTTGGCGAGGGCGACATCGAGGATCTTGCGGGCGACGTCGAGGGTCAGTTCAGCCATGGATGGGTTCCTTTGCGTGAGGGGAGGCAGCAGTTGGGTTGGATCGCGCGCGCTCAAGGCTCATCGCCAGCACGCGCGCGACGTGAACGGCGCCGCGTCCGGCGCCGTCCTTGATCTGATGCCGGCACGAGGTTCCGTCAGCGACGATCAGCGTCGCATCATCCGCGCGCCGCACGGCCGGCAGCAGCGATAGTTCGGCCATCTCCATCGAGGCCGCATAGGTGTCGGCGCCGTAGCCGAAGGCGCCCGCCATGCCGCAACAGCTCGACTCGATGATTTCGACATCCAGATCGGGAACGAGGCGAAGCACCTGCTCGACCGGCTTGAACGCACCGAAGGATTTTTGGTGGCAGTGGCCGTGCACCAAAGCTTTGCCGGCGACAGGGCCGAGCGGCAGTTGCAGGTGGCCGGCTTGCGCCTCGCGAATCAAAAACTCCTCGAACAGCAGCGCGTGCGCGCCGATACTTTTTGCTGCCTCGTCAGAACGCAGCGAAAGCAGCTCGTCACGAAGCGTCAACTGACAGCTCGGCTCCAGGCCGACGATCGGCACCCCGCGCAAGGCGAACGGCCCGTAGGTCGTAACCAGCCGATCGAGCTCGCTGCGCGCGTGATCGACCAGCCCCGCCGAAAGAAACGTCCGCCCGCAGCGTAATGGCCTGCCGCCATCGGCGGGTTTTGGAAGGTGGACACGATATCCGCCCGCGACCAGCACGCGCAGCGCGGCGTCGAGATTTTCGCGCTCATAGGCGCGGTTGAAAGTATCGGCGAACAGCACGACCTCGCGCCCCTGCGCCGGGCCGATCGCCCCGGCCTCAACCGTGAACACGTCGCGCCGCCATTTTGGCAACGCACGCTGCGCGTTGATACCGGCGACTTTCTCGAACAGACTTCGCAACAACGGGCTGTTGTTGCGCCAATTGGCGAGCGGCGCGAGGCGCGACGCCAGCGCTGCATAGCGCGGCAGAAAGCCGACCAGCCGATCCCGCAGCGAAAGTCCGTGTTTCGCCACCCGCGCGGCCAAAACTTCGATCTTCATTTTGGCCATGTCGACGCCGGTGGGGCATTCGTGGCGGCAGGCCTTGCAGGACACGCAGAGCTTTAGGGTCTCCATCATCTCGTCGGAGGCCAGAGCGTCCGCGCCCAACTGCCCGGAGATCGCAAGCCGCAGCGTGTTGGCGCGGCCGCGCGTCACGTCTTTCTCGTTGCGGGTGGCGCGATAGGACGGACACATCACGCCGCCCTCGAGCTTGCGGCAGGCGCCATTGTTGTTGCACATCTCGACCGCGCCCTGGAAGCCGCCGCCGGCGCCGGGATAGGCCGACCAGTCGAGCGCCATCTTCAGCTCGCCGACGCGATAATCCGGCGAATAGCGAAACAGCGAGCGGTCATCCATTTTTGGCGGATCGACGATCTTGCCGGGATTGAGCACGCCTTCCGGATCGAAGCGCTGCTTGACCTCCCTGAAATCGGCTGAAATGCGCGGGCCGAACATCGCTTCGTGAAATTCCGAGCGCACGATGCCGTCGCCGTGCTCGCCGGAATGCGATCCCTTGTACTCGCGCACCATCGCAAAGGTTTCCTCGGCGATGGCGCGCATCGCCTTGACGTCCTTTTCGAGTTTCAGGTTCAGCACGGGGCGCACATGCAGGCAGCCTTCCGAGGCGTGCGCATACATGGTGCCGCTGGTGCCGTGGTTAGCAAAGACGCGGTTGAGCCGCTCGGTATAGTCGGCGAGATGCGGCAACGGCACCGCGCAATCCTCGACGAACGAGACCGGCTTGCCCTCCTGCTTCATCGACATCATGACGTTGAGGCCGGCGGCGCGAAACTCGGCGATCGCGGTCTGCAGCGATGGCTCCGTGATCTCGACCACGCCGCCCCATCTGCGTTTGGGCTGGTCCCAGCCAAAACCGAGATCGGCCATCAGCTCGCCAAGCTGCTTCAGGCGGGCCAGGTTTTCGGCCTGGTCTTCCTCGGCAAACTCGACGATCAGGACGGCATCGGGATCGCCGCGAACGGCGGTGTCGATGATGGGCTGGAACATCGCGATCTCGCGGCCGAGCGAGAGCATGGTGCGATCGGCCAGCTCCACCGCGATCGGCCGAAGCTTCACCAGGTGTTGGGCTGCATCCATGGCCTCATAAAAACTTCCGAAGTGGCAGACGCCCAGCACCTTGTTACGGATCACCGGCCACAGCGTCAGCTCGACCTGCGTGGTGAAGGCCAGCGTCCCCTCCGATCCCACCAGAAGATGCGCCATGTTGTTCGGCGCATTGCGCGGCACTAGCGCATCGAGATTGTAGCCGCCGACGCGGCGCTGCACCTTTGGGAACTTTTCGGCGATCTCGGCGGCCTCGCGCGCGCCGAGATCCAGCATGTCGCGAAACAGGTCTACACCGCCATCGCTGGAATTCACCTGCGCAAGGTCGCGCGGCACCTCGCCAAAATGCAGCATTGTGCCGTCGGCAAGGGCAGCGTCCATCGAGCGCGTGTTGTCGCGCATGGTGCCGTAGCGCAGCGAACGGCCGCCGCAGGAATTGTTGCCGGCCATGCCGCCGATGGTGGCGCGGGACGCAGTGGAAACGTCGACTGGAAACCACAGGCCATGCTTTTTGAGTTGCCGGTTGAGGTCGTCGAGCACAATGCCCGGTTCGACCACGCAAGTCCGGTTTTCGACGTCGAGCGAGACGATGCGATTCAGGTGTTTGGAAAGATCGATGACGATGCCGTCATTGACGGTCTGGCCGCATTGCGAAGTGCCGCCGCCGCGCGGCGTGACGATCACGCCCTCGGCGCGGCAGACGGCCAGCGCCCGCAACGCTTCGTCGGTGCTGCGCGGCACCACCACGCCGGCCGGCATGATCTGGTAGAACGAGGCGTCGGTGGCGTAGCGGCCGCGGTTGAACCGATCGAACAAGACGTCGCCGGTGATATTCGACCGGAGCCGCGCTTCAAGCCGCGGCAAGCCTGGTTTGGACATTTTTGACCCAGTCGGCGGCTGCAAAAACTAACTGCTCCGTAGTTCGAAAACACAGGAAATGCAATTATTTTTGACCGTTTTGAGTTTTTGAATTCAAAATAACGCAGCCTGGATTGCGGCGAGGGCGAACCATCCCCGTCACCCTGAAGAGGCCGCAAGGCGGCCGTCTCGAAGGGTGACGGCCCGGCCGTTCATCCTTCGAGGCTCGCTGCGCGCGCAAGGACTCCGTCATACCCCGCGCATGCGGGGTATCCAGTACGCCGCGGCTTCTCGATTTCACTATGCTTTCTCTGGAATACTGGATCGCCCGGTCAAGCCGGGCGATGACGACTATGGGTGTGGCGCGTCGGCGAAGGCGGTGGCGCAACGGGTCAGCCCGGTGCTGCGCCTTGCGTGGCGGTATACACGGCGTAGAGCGACTGGCTCGCGGCCATGAACAGGCGGTTGCGCTTGGGGCCGCCGAAGCAGATGTTGCCGCACACCTCGGGCAGGCGGATCCGGCCGATGAGCTTGCCGTCCGGCGTCCATACCGTCACGCCGCTATAGCCCACATGGCGCCCGGCATTGCTCGAGACCCAGACATTGCCGTTGACATCGCAGCGCACGCCGTCCGGCCCGCACTTCACGTCGTCAATCATGAAATCGCTGAACCGCTTCTGATTGGCGAGCTTGTTGTTGGCGCCGACATCGAACACGGACATGTCGCCCTTGCCGCCCGGACCGGTATCGCCTGGCCCTTTGCCGGTACTGGCGACGTACAGCTTCTTGTAATCGGGCGAGAACGCCAGCCCGTTGGGATCCGGCACCTGGTCCTCGCTCACCACGAGGTCGAGGCGACCGCTGGGATCGATGCGATAGCAGTTGGTCGGCAGTTCGCGTTTGCCCGGCACGAAGCCGGCCGGCTGGCCGATTCGTGGATTGAGCTTGCCGGCAGGATTACTGGCGCCGCCCGGAGCGTCGGGCTCGCCCTCGTAGAGCTGACCGCCATAGGGCGGGTCGGTGAACCAGTAGCTGCCATCCGGATGGGCGACCACGTCGTTGGGCGAGTTGAGCTTCTTGCCGCCAAAATTGTCGGCGAGCACGGAGACCGTGCCGTCGTGCTCGTAGCGCACCACCCTGCGGGTGAGGTGTTCGCAGGAGAGCTGTCGGCCCTGGAAGTCGAACGAGTTGCCGTTGGAGTTGTTGGACGGCGAGCGGAAGACAGTGACGCGACCGTCGTCCTCCGACCATCTCATCTGCCGATTGTTGGGAATGTCGCTCCACAGGAGA
>VAZH01000182.1 GCA_005884465.1 Alphaproteobacteria bacterium
CAGCTTGCCCTTGTGCGGATCGATGCTGACAAAGGGTATCAGCACGTCGGAATTTTCGGCGGCGACTTCCAGCATCTCGTAATTGTTGTAGCGGCGGAACCCGGTCTCCCGCTCGGCGTCGACCGGAAAAATCACCGCAGCGATTTTCTTGGCGCGATAGTAGGCCGCGGTTTCCGGCACCGTCGGCGGATGCTTGTTCGGCGACTTGAAGTATTCGGCCATCTGCGCCTGGAAGTCGTCGTAGCCGTCGTCGCCATGCATGCCGCAGGGCTCTTCCGCATGGGTGTGGATGTCGATCGCGACGACGTCTTCGATGTTGGGGATTTTAAGTTTTGGCATACTGGCATCCATCGATCGCGGGGCGGCCTTCTGCAAATTGATTATACTATATAACGAATTTGGCAAGCCCGCCCCGACCCCGCCCATATTACGCCTTTCAGCGCCCTGATGTTCGCTTTTACGGTAGAAGGCCAGCAGCAAGGCCGGCGGGAGGGGACAGATGGGGCAGGCGGACGCCTTCGAGACCGACTTTTGGAAGCATGCCAATTTGCGGAAAGTCTGGGACGACATCGTTGCCGGCGAGCCGCGCCAGACCATTCCCTACACCCTGACGCGGGAAGCGATTGCGCTGTACTGCAGGGCGGTCGGCGAAGATCACCCTGTTTATTTCGATGAAGCTTACGCCAAGACCACCCGTTTTGGCGGGCTGATCGCGCCGCCGTCGATCCACATCCTGCTGATGTTCGCCTGCACGCCGGCCGACGACTGGATGCGCAGCCCGGGCACCGTCAATGCCGGGCAATCATGGAGCTACAATATTCCGGCGCGGCCCGGCGACGTCATCACGCTTCAGGCCCGCGCGCTCGACAAGTTCATCAAGCGCGAAAGGCTGTTCGTGGTGCACGACAACGTCTTCTTCAACCAGCACGGCGAGGTGATCTGTTGCGGCCGCGGCTGGACCATCCGTCCGCAGTGACGCGCGAAGGAAGTGAACTCATGACAACGACGTTTGAAAGTCTTGCCGCCGGCGACACCATCGATGGGCCGAAATTCGCGGTCAGCCGCGAATCCATCCGCCTGTTCTGCGACGCCTCGCTCGACTACAACCCGCTGCATCTCGACGATGACTACATGAAGGGCAATTTCGGCAAGACCAATTTCGGCGGCATCATCATGCACGGCATGAACAATTTCGGGCTGATCTCGCGGATGATCACCGACTGGGCCTATCCCGCGGGCGCCATCCACCGCCGCCTCGAAACCCGCTGGCTCAAGCCGGTCAGGCCCGGCGACACCATCCAGCCGAGCGGCATCGTCAAATCGAAACAGGCGACCGTGAGCTCGCGCTGGGTTCTGATCGACGTCGTGGTGCGCAACCAGAACGATGAGAAGGTCGCCACCGGCGAGGCCATGGTCGAGTTCCCGCAGACCTAGCGGTCAGAAACCTGAATCAGGAGCCGGTTCCGGGCTCCGGCCAGGTAGGCCAAAGGGCCCTAAAAGCCCCTGTTTCGATTGACATTCAACCGCCCAATGGCCTAGAAACCGCGCGTCCCGGGCGGCAGGGCCGTCGGCGGGATAAAGCCCATTTTGCCAACACTTCGGCCTGTCGAACACGGCCTTTCAAAGCATCAGGATTATCCCATGAAAGTCCGTAACTCACTGAAATCGCTGCGCGCTCGCCACCGCAACAACCGTCTGGTCCGCCGCAAGGGCCGGGTCTACGTGATCAACAAGGTTCAGCGCCGCTTCAAGGCGCGCCAAGGTTGAATCAAGGCTGATTCCGGCCGTTCCTGGCCGGGCGCGAAAATCCTCGCCTTCACGGGTCTTTGACGTCTTGCTGCTTTGCAAGGCGCTTTTCCTGCGTCTAGACTTTGGCGATGGCATTGAGATTCCCTCTCGCGCGCAACTGCCTGACCGCAATCTTGCTGACCGCTGTCATTACGGCGCTGCCGATATCAGCTTTTGCCCAAGATCCCAGGGTCATGCCGCCGAAGCAGCAGAAAAAGCTGCCGGAAGCGCCAAGCAAGCTGCCGAAGGTCGGCGCGGATCGTAACCGCGGACTGGACTTTCTGTTCGGCGCGCTGAAGGCGGCGCCGGATGAGGCCAGCGCCAAGCACGTCGAGGCCCGGATCTGGGCGTTATGGCTGCAGACCCCGAGCGACACCGCGGCGCTGTTGATGATGCGCGCCAAGACCGCGATGGATGCGCAACAGACGGACGTCGCGCTGAAGCTGCTCGACGCCGTGGTCAAGCTGCGTCCCGATTATGTCGAGGGATGGAACAGGCGCGCGACGCTGTATTATCTGAAGAACGATTACGCCCATTCGCTGCAGGATATCGAGCAGGTATTGGTCCGCGAGCCGCGCCATTTCGGCGCGCTGGCGGGGCTTGGCATGATCATGCAGGATCTCGGCGACGAAAAGCGCGCGCTCGACGCCTTCCGCAAGGCGCTCGCGATCAACCCGCACCTCGACAAGGTGCCGGAGCTCGTCAAGAGCCTAAGCGAAAAGGTCGAAGGCCGCGACATCTGACCCACCGGGCCGATCGATGAGATCGCGCGAATTAACCACAATCGCAAACAATCCACTGTGAGCTGGAACGGTTTTCGTTAACCCGCACTTACCGGCTTTGACACGCGCGGTGGGAGCAAAACGATGAGAGCCTTGATACTGGCCGGCGCGATGACGGTCGTGATCGGAACGCCTTGCTTCGCCGACGGGCTCTACTGGGTGGTCGGCAATCGCGCGACCAACAAATGCGAGATCGTGACCAGTAACCCGATTGTGATTGACGATATCTGGTTCGAGGACGGTCCCTATAAATCCCTCGAAGATGCCAAGCTCGCCCGCTCGACCATTGGCGCCTGCCCGGAAAAAGATCCCACCGCCGAATGAGGCGGGGTTAGTGCAAAGAGTTGCTGCCGCGTTCCCAGGGCGCTCCCACGGCGACTGCGGCGTAGAGCTGCTGCAGTTCGGCCTCCAGTTGCTCGTTGACCAGCAGCAGCGCTTTCAGCGCGCCGTGGATGTCGCCATTGCAGCTGGCCACGATCTTGTCGATGGCGGCTTCGTTTGGTCTGCAAGTCATCGAAAACCCTCCAGTTGTCCCGTGGGATTAATTGTTCCGTGGGACTAATCTTTGGCGGCCGACGCGTGTTCCTGTGGATAATGTGGAAAAGTCGGGCAACGATAGCCTCGATGGCTCAGCGCTCAACAGATGGCAAAGGTGCCGATGACGGTTATAGAAAATTGCCGGTGACCCTTATATGACGACGCGCGCAATACAGCGGGATAACCCATTAACCTGCGCGTATTCTGATCGCAAAACCGGTAGCCACTTTTGCGGAATACGCGCTACCGCGAGACCCGGCCGCCGTAAGGCTCTAGCTCGCCGGTGCCCAAACTCTTCCGGACACGTCGAATGATTTTAGTCACAGTCGTGGCGGCGCTGGCAATCCTGGCCGTGGTCACGCAAGCCGGTGTTTTTGCCCTGCAGCGCGCCTATCCTGCGCGGGGCAGGATGATCGAGGTCGCCGGCGCGACACTTAACGTCGTCGACATCGGGCCGCGCGATGCCGCCGGTCCGCCCGTCGTGATGATCCATGGCGCCAGCTCTAACCTGGAAGTGATGCGCCAACCGCTCGGCGAGATGCTCGCCAGAAATCATCGGGTGATCCTGATCGACCGCCCTGGACATGGTTGGAGCACACGCGCGCGTCGGGAGGATTCGACCCCGGCAATCCAGGGCAGAATGATCGACGAGGCGCTGGAAAAACTTGGCGTTGGCCCGGTAATCCTGGTGGTTCATTCCTGGAGCGGCGCGCTCGGCG
>VAZH01000183.1 GCA_005884465.1 Alphaproteobacteria bacterium
CTGCGCCCTCTGTTTCGAAGGGCGAGAGATTCATGCACAGCTCGGGCAATTCACGCCGCGGGAACGCGAAGGTGTGTTTGATGAATTCGAACGCGCTACACTCTCACTCGTCATCGCCCGGCTTGACCGGGCGACCCAGTATTCCAGAGACGCCTGAGAATCATCGAAAGGCCGCGGCGTACTGGATCGTCCGGTCAAGCCGGACGACGACAGTTGTGTGGGAAGCGACAAGGCAATCATCAACGTCGTCCCCGCGAAAGCAGGGACCCATAACCACCGCTGTTAGTTGTTACGAAAGCCGTTAGCCACTATGCCACAAGACAAGCCGCGGCGTATGGGTCCCTGCTTTCGCAGGGACGACCGTGACTACGCCGCGACCAGCGGCTTCTCGCCGTGGCGCTGCGACAGCGTGAAGATTTCGACGCCGGTCGCGGTCACGCCGACCGAATGCTCGAATTGCGCCGACAGCGAACGGTCCCGCGTCACCGCGGTCCAGCCGTCGGACAGGATTTTTACATGCGGCTTGCCGAGATTGATCATCGGCTCGATGGTGAAGAACATGCCGGGCTTCAGCGTCACGCCTTCGCCGGGCCGGCCGATATGAATGATGTTGGGCTCGTCATGGAACATGCGGCCCAGGCCGTGCCCGCAGAAATCGCGCACCACGCTCATGCCCTGCGGCTCGACAAAACCTTGAATGGCGTGGCCGATGTCGCCAGTGGTGGCGCCGGGTTTTACCGCGGCGATGCCGCGCATCATCGCCTCATAGGTCACTTCAATCAACCGTTCGGCCTTGCGGGCAACCGGCCCCACCGCATACATCCGGCTGGAATCGCCATACCAGCCCTCGACGATGAAGGTGACGTCGATGTTGACGATGTCGCCTTCCTTCAACAGCCGGTCTCCGGGCATGCCATGGCAGACCACGTGGTTGATCGAGGTGCAGGTCGAATAGCGATAGCCGCGATACATCAGCGTCGCGGGATAGGCGCCACGGCTGAAGGCGAACTCGCGGACGAAATCGTCGATCCGCGAGGTCGGCGCCCCCGGCTTGACGATATCGGTCAGTTCATCGAGGCATTTTGCGACCAGCGCGCCGGCCTTGCGCATGCCGGCGAATCCGCTCGGCCCATGCAGCTTGATCTGTCCGGTCTTGCGTAAGGAGGTATCGGAGGCTTCGATATAGCTCATGGGCCGATCATGTTCTTGCGGGCAGGGACTGCGATGGCGGATTTACAGGCCCCTAATTTAGTGATCGGAGCTGTTAGTGCAAGCCAAGGTCGGTCGCGAGCTTGTCATGGCGCGGCTGGTTCCGCGGCAGCAAGGTGGCATCATTTCGATGCTTCTGCGATGGTCTCGACCGGCAGCGCGCCGCGGACGCGGATTTCGCGCACCGGATAGGGCACCTGGATGGCCTCGCGCTTGAAGGCATCCCATAGCGCCAGCATCGCATCGCTCTTTACATTGTCCAGCCCGTCGGGGTCGGAGATCCAGAAGGTCAGGGAAAACTTCATCCCGGCCTCGGCGAATTCCACAAGGATGCAGTTCGGAGGTTTGCTTTTGATGGCGCGCGGCGCCGCCGCAGCAATGTCGAGGGCCAGCTTACGGACCAGCCGCGGATCGGCCTCGTAATTGGTGCCGAAATTCACCTTCACCAGCGTGTTCTTGTCGGTGTAGGTCCAGTTGACGACCTTCTGGGTGACCAGATCCTCATTGGGAATCAGGAACTCGCGGCCGTCGCCGGCGGCGACCGAAATATAGCGGGTTTTCATCTCGGTGATGCGGCCGGTACTATCGCCGATGGTGATGAGATCGCCGGGTTTGACCGATTTATCCGCCAGCAGGATGATGCCGCTGATGAAGTTGGCGACGATCTTCTGCAAGCCGAAACCGATGCCGACACCGGCGGCACCTGAGAAGATCGCCAGCGCCGAAAGATTGATGCCGGCCGCGCTCAGCACGACCGCGACGGCAAACACCATCAGCGCAAGCCGGATCACCTTGATCAGCAGCACCTGGATCGACGGCGTCAGATCGGCGGAGCGGGTAATCCGGCTTTCCACGAAATTGCTGGCGATGCTGGTCAGCCACAGCGCCACGATCAGCATCACGCCGAGCTTGATCAGCAGTAGCGGCGTCAGCCGCAGGCCGCCAAGCACGATCGAGACCGAATCGAGCGCCTCGATGGTCGGCTCAAGCAGGCCGAGAATGCTCAACGCCGCCACCAGCCAGGCCGCCAGCGACACCAGGCGGACGATGAAGGGGTTGCGGATGACCGATGTAACGAGGCGGATGATCAGCCACGCGAAGGCGAGGCTGGCGGCGACCGACAGCAGATAGCTGCGGCTGGGCCAGGTCGAGCTCAGCATCACCAGGCGCGCCAGCGTCATCAGCAGCGCGAACACCGCCGTCGAGGCGCTGCCGACCAGCACGCGCATGAACAGCCGGAGCGGCGCCGGCCAGCCCATCGCGAACGAGGTAATGTCGATCCGCGAGCGAATGGCGGCACCGACGCCGAGCGCGATCCCGGCGCCGACCAGAATCAGCCCGAGCTGCAGATAGAACCAGGGCGAGGTGACCTCGGCGCCGACCGAGCGCGCGGCGGAGTGCATGAATTCGGCGATCTCATTCAGGTCCATCGTCAAAATCTCATCGCAAGCCGGATCATTCAGACAAACTTGATTCGAATATCCGGCAGATTCCCATAACCGCAGGCCCGACGCCATCGCTACTGCACGCCAGTGCGGTGAGTTAAAGCGGGAAAATCGGGCACATTGCCGCTGGTCGCAGAAATCGGTTGGCGTCGAAGTGTGGCGACGATAAGGATGCAATTGCAAGCATTTGCGCTTGTCTTGCGAAAGCTCATGGCGTCACTCGATTCGGTCAGCATAGCCATTCTTCTGGGCGCGGTTCTGGTGATGGCGGGCATTCTGTCCAGCCTGCTCGCGCTGCGCTTCGGCGCGCCGTTGCTGCTGGTGTTTCTGTTGATCGGCATGCTGGCCGGCGATTCCGGTCCCGGCCAAGTCAGGTTCGACGACGTACGCACCACCTACCTGGTGGGATCGGTGGCACTGGCGCTGATCCTGTTCGACGGGGGTTTAAGAACGCGGTTTCAGAGCATCCGCGCCGTACTGGCGCCGTCGATGGTGCTGGCAACCATCGGCGTCCTGCTGACCGCGCTGATCACGGCGCCGGTCGCCAAATATGTGCTCGACCTGAACTGGACCGAGGCGCTGCTGCTGGGCGCGGTGGTGGCCTCGACCGATGCAGCGGCAGTGTTTCTGTTGGTGCATGCGCAGGGCTTGCGGCTGCGACCCCGGGTCGGCGCAACGTTGGAAGCCGAATCCGGCACCAACGATCCGTTCGCAGTGTTTCTGACGCTGATGCTGGTCGAACTGATCTCGAGCGGCCAAAGCTCGGTGTGGCATGTTGTGCTGGAATTCGGCCGCGAGGCCGTGCTCGGCGCCGTCATCGGCGTGATCGGCGGGCGCCTGGTGGTGCTGGCGCTCAATCGCGTCGCGTTGCCGCAGGGCCTGCACGCGCCCTTTGTCTGCACCGCGGCGCTGGTGATTTTCGGCGTGGCGCAGATCGGGCACGCCTCGGGCTTCCTCGCCGTCTATCTCGCCGGCATCATCATCGGCAACCGGCCGACCCGCGCGCATAATTCGGTGGTGACGTTTCTCGACGCCGCGACCTGGCTGGCGCAGATCGTGATGTTCGTCCTGCTCGGCCTATTGGTGTCGCCGCAACGGCTGGCGGGCAGCGTCATTCCGGCCGTGATCGTGGCGCTGGTATTGATGCTGGTGGCGCGGCCGCTTGCGGTGTTTCTCTGTCTGGCGCCATTTCGCTTCAACTGGCGCGAGAAGCTCTTTATCGCCTGGACCGGCCTGCGCGGCGCGGTCGCGATCTTCCTGGCATCGATCCCGATGCTGGTTGGATTGTCGAAGGCATACCTGTATTTCGACGTCGCCTTCGTCGTCGTCATCATTTCGCTATTGCTGCAGGGCTGGACGCTGGCCGTTGCAGCACGGCGGCTCCACGTGGCGCTGCCGCGGTCGGACCGCGGGCCGCGCCGCGTCGAGCTTGATCTGCCCGGCCAGCTCGAGCAGGAACTGGTCGGCTACTCCGTGCGCCCGAAGAGCCTGTATTTCCGGCGTGGCCTCGTTCCATCCTGGTCGAAGCCGACGCTGGTGATCCGCGACCAGCGCATCCT
>VAZH01000184.1 GCA_005884465.1 Alphaproteobacteria bacterium
GTTGTTGAAGATGAACTGCGCCGACATCTTGTCGACCTTGTAGTCCATCTCGGTGCCCAGCAGGAACAGCACGGCCTTGGGATCGACCAGGATCTTCACGCCCTTGTCCTCGACGACCTCATCGGTCGGGCGAATCTCGTGGGCGTACTCGACCGTATAGGATTGCCCGGCGCAGCCGCCGTTCTTGATGCCGACCCGCAAGCCCACGATCTCGGAATCGGCGCGTTTGGTCAGCTCGGTAATGCGCTGCGCCGCCGCGTCGGTCAGCTTCATGACCTGCGGGCGGGGCCGCGGCTTCGGCTTGGCTGCCGGCGTTGGTGTAGCGGGTGTCATCTCAGTCATGTGGTCAATCCAAAAGGCAAAATCAATGCCGGCCATTTTCCTGTGAAACGCTTCACCACATATTAAGGACGAGGCGCGCCTCGTCGCTCATCCGGTCAGGCGACCAAGCCGGCTCCCAGACCAGATTGACGTTGACCACGCCGACGCCGGGAACGCTGGCGACCGCGTTCTCCACCATTTGCGGCAATTCCCCGGCCGCCGGGCAGTTCGGCGTCGTCAGCGTCATCACGACGTCCACGCTGCGGTCGTCCTTGATGTCGACCTTGTAGATCAGGCCGAGTTCATAGATATCGGCCGGAATTTCCGGATCGAACACGGTCTTCAGCGCGGCCACGATTTCGCCGCCCAGCCGCTCGGTCTCCTCCGGCGGCAGCGCCGAATGCGTTTCCATGTTGCGTGTTTTGACTTCGGCCGTGTCGGTCATGCAAACAATTCCCGTGCCTTGATCAGCGCCTGTGCCAGATGGTCGACTTCCTCACGGGTATTATACATCCCGAACGAGGCCCGGCACGTCGCCGTAACATTGAACCGCTCCAAAAGCGGCATCACGCAATGGGTGCCGGCGCGCACAGCGATGCCCTGCCGGTCGATCACGGTCGCGACATCGTGGGGATGGGCGCCTTTCATCTCGAACGAGATCACCGGTCCCTTGCCGCGCGCGGTGCCGATCAGGCGCAGTGAGTTGATTTCGCGCATGCGATCCTGAGCATAGGTCAACAGACCATGCTCGTGCGCGGCGATGCGGTCCTTGCCGATCGAATTGACGTAATCGATCGCCGCACCGAGGCCAATGGCCTCCACGATCGCCGGCGTCCCCGCCTCGAATTTGTGCGGCGGATCGCCGTAGGTGACCCAGTCCCGCGCGACCTCGCGGATCATCTCGCCGCCGCCATTGTAGGGCCGCATCGCCACAAGATGCTCGTGTTTGGCATAGAGCACGCCGATGCCGGTCGGGCCGTAGAGCTTGTGACCGGTAAAGGCGTAGAAGTCGCAGTCGATATCCCTGACGTCGACGCTCAAGTGAACGGCGGCCTGGCTGCCGTCGATCAGCACCGGAATGCCGCGGGCATGGGCGATCTTCACCACCTCCTTGACCGGCACGATGGTGCCGAGCGCATTCGACATCTGCGTGATCGCGACCAGTTTTGTCCGCGGGGTCAGCAGCTTTTCGAATTCGTCGATCAGGAAGTTGCCTTCGTCATCTATCGGCGCCCATTTGATCGCGGCGCCATGACGCTCCCTAAGGAAATGCCAAGGCACGATGTTGGAATGATGCTCCATGATCGAGAGCACGATCTCGTCGCCCTCTCCAATATTCGGTTCGCCCCATGACGAAGCCACGAGGTTGATCGCTTCGGTGGCGTTGCGGGTAAAGACGATCTCCTCATTGCGCCCGGCGTTGAGAAATTTTGCCACCTTGGCGCGGCCGCCTTCATAGGCTTCGGTTGCGGTATTGGCGAGATAATGCAGCCCGCGATGCACGTTGGCGTATTCGCTGTTATAGGCTTGCGTCATGCGATCGAGCACCGCGTTGGGCTTCTGCGCGGAGGCTGCGTTGTCGAGGTAGACCAGCGGCTTGCCATAGACCTTGAGCGAGAGCGCGGGAAAATCTTCCCGAACCCGGGCTACGTCATAGGCGCCATTTGAGACCGCCGGGTGCATGGTCAACCCCGTGCCGCCAGCCAGCGCTCGGCCGCCGAGATCGCAAGCTCGCGCAACGCGTCATTGGCGATAGACTCGATTGCTTCACCGACGAAAGCCTGGATCAGAAGCGCCTGCGCCTCCTTCTCGGAAAGGCCGCGCGCCCGCAGATAAAACAACAGGCTCTCGTCGAGCGCGCCGGCGGTCGCGCCGTGGCCGCAGGTGACGTCGTCGGCGAAGATTTCCAGTTCAGGCTTGTTGTCAGCTTCGGCCTCATCGGACAACAGCAGCGCCCGCGTCATCATCTTGGCGTCGGTTTTTTGGGCGTGGGGCCGAACGATGATGCGGCCCTGGAACACCGAATGGCCGCGGTCATCGATCACAGCGCGGAAGATTTCACGGCTGGCGCAGTTCGGCACCGCATGATCCAGAAGCATCGTGGTGTCGGCATGCTGGCGGCCATTGAGCAGATTGACGCCGTTCGCCTCGACGCGCGAGCCCTCGCCCGCAAAGCCGATGATAGGCTGATAGCGGCTCACATTCGATCCGCTGGTCATGCCGAATGTATTGAAATGGGCGTTGCTGTCGAGCGTGACGATAGCAGACGAAATGTTGAAGGCCTCGCGGCCGTCCTCGATCAAACGCACATGGTCGAGCCTTGCGCCGTCTCCGATCGATACGACAAAGGAGTCATGGACCTGATAGGCTTTGGCACCATCCGCGGCAATATAGCTTTCCACCAGCGTCGCGCTTGCGGCCCTGCCGAGCTTGAGCAACGAGCGCGTGAACATCGCCGCCGGCTCTGCGCCGCTTGCGATATGGACGATATGCAGGGGTTGGGTGAGCGCGGCGCGGTCGGCGACCTCGATCACGACGCCATCGGTCATCATCGCGCTGTTCAGCGCCACCATGGCATCGGAATTGTCGGGCGCGAGCAATTGCGCCTGAAGCGCGCTATCGCCGGCTTCCAGTACTTCGCGCAGCGTGCGAATGCCGAGGCCATTTTCCAGATCAGCCGTCTCGGACAGTTTTGGCGCGAACACCCCGTCCACCAGCACCAGCCGGCGCACGCCGGCGATGGCATGCCGTTTTAACGCTGCGGCCGCGCGCTTCAGCACCGCCGCATCCGGCTCTGGCGCGAGCGGCAATAGCTCGCGCATCAGCACGCGCAGATCGGTGTATTTCCATTCTTCGATCCGCCGGTGCGGCAGACCGGCGCGCTCGTAAGCCTCGAACGCCTGCCGGCGCGCCTCGGCGATCTTGCCCGCGCCCGGCAGCCGGTGCCGCGCGATGGCGAAGATATCGCTCGGCGCGCGTTCAGTCCCGGTTTTTGCCAGTGCAACGTTCATGATGAAATCCGCATTATGCCGTCAGGCCGCGTCCTCGAACTGGGTGTAGCCGGAAGCCTCGAGCTCCAGCGCCAGTTCCTTGTCGCCGCTCTTCACCACGCGACCCCTGGACATCACGTGCACGAAATCGGGCACGATGTAATTCAATAGCCGCTGATAGTGCGTGATGACCACCATGGCGCGGTCCGGCGAACGCAGCGCGTTGACGCCGTCGGCAGCGATCCGCAGCGCGTCGATGTCGAGGCCGGAATCCATCTCATCGAGGATGCACAGGCTCGGCTCGAACAACGCCATCTGCAA
>VAZH01000315.1 GCA_005884465.1 Alphaproteobacteria bacterium
AGCGCGGCGCTGTTATCTCGATCTGCGGCGCGATCTATACGCTTGCCGGCATTTTGGCCCCATCGGTGATGGGCGGCGTGATCCAGCACGCGGCGACGCCGCTCGAAGGCTACATGACCGGCTTCACCATCAACGCCGTCATCATGATCGTGTCCGGATTGCTCGGCCTGCTGCTGCTCTGGCCCAACACCGAGCGCGCGCGCTTGATGGGCGAACTGCCGCAACCGAAATTTGCGTGATCGATAATTTCTCATCGTCCCGGCGAAAACACGAATCGTCGTCCCCGCGAACGCGGGGACCCATAACCACCGCTGCTGATTGTAGGGTAAGGCAACTACCCCATCGCCTAACCGATAGGTCACGGCGTATAGGTCCCCGCTTTCGCGGGGACGACACCGAATGTCTGTTGCCTACTGCAAACGGCCCTGCGCGCCGCGCACCAGCCGGCCCGGACGCGCGCCCGTGGCAGTCCCGCCACGCTGCGTCACCACGCCCGAGACGATGGTAGCGTCATAGCCATCGACCTGTTGCAGCAAACGGCGGCCGCCGACCGGCAGATCGTAATGCACTTTCGGCGGATGCAGATGAAGCCGGTCGTAGTCGATCACGTTGACGTCGGCCTTGTAGCCGGGCGCGATGACGCCGCGATCGTAGAGACCGACCGAAAGCGCGGTCTTGCGCGACTGCGCCGCCACCACAAAGGGGATCGACAGTTTTTCGCCGCGCTTGCGGTCGCGGGTCCAGTGCGTGAGCAAATAGGTCGGGAAGCTGGCATCGCAGATAATGCCGCAATGGGCGCCGCCATCGCTCAACCCCGGCACCGAATGCGGATCGCGCAGCATCTCGTGCACGGCATCGAGATTGCCGTCGGCGTAGTTCAGGAACGGCACATAGAGCATGCCGTGGCCGTCATCGCTCAGCATGGCGTCATAGGCCAGTTCTTCCGGCCGTTTTCGCTGGCGGCGGGCCTGCGCGCCCAGCGATTTTTCCGGCGGCTGCTCGTAATCCGGGGGATCGCCGAGCAGGTACATCTTGTCGTAGTTCGGCCGGAAGAACAGCGGATCGTCGGTCGATGTCGCTGTCTCGCTCAGAATTGCTGCGCGCACCTCTGCTTGACGCAGGCGGGCCAGGCGCTCCGTCAGCGGCAGCTTTGCGATCGCCTTGTAGCTCGGATGGGTCTGGAACGGGTTGCGCGACAGTTCCAGTCCGAGCAACAGCCCGACGGGGCGCGCGGCGATCTGCGCGGTGATCGCCAGACCACGGGCGGAAGCTTCATTGATGGTATCGAGCGTCTGGCGCCAGCGTCGCGGCGCCTTGTCGGCCTGCGCAACCGAAAACGAAATCGGGCACTGCGTTTTCTCGGCCACCCGCAGCATCATCGGCAGGTCTTCCTCGATGCTGCCTTGATCCAGCACGAATTGCAGCACGCTGCGGCCGACCTTGTGCATCGCGCCGGCAATTGCCGTCAGTTCGTCCTCGCCGGCCTTCAAGGTCGGCGTGAAGTCGCCGGTAGAGGTGCGATGGTTGAGGGTGCGCGAGGTCGAGAAGCCCAAGGCGCCGGCCCGCACGGCGTCGCCCGCCAGCGCAGCCATTGCGCGATTATCCTCTGACGTCGCGGGATCGCGGCGCGCGCCGCGTTCGCCCATGACGTAGACGCGCAACGCCGCGTGCGGCAATTGCGCGCCGATATCCATGTCGAAATTGCGTTGCGACAGCCAATCCATGTAATCCGGAAAGCTTTCCCAGGCCCAGGGCAATCCGGCGCTCAGCACCGGCTCGGGAATATCCTCGACGCCTTCCATCAATTGAATCAGCCGCTGATGATCTGACGGACGACAGGGCGCGAAGCCCACCCCGCAATTGCCCATGACCGCTGACGTGACGCCATTCTGCGACGATGGCGTGATGTCCTGGCTCCAGGTGACCTGACCATCATAATGGGTGTGGACGTCGACAAAGCCGGGGGCAACGAGCTTGCCCCTGGCGTCGATTTCTTCCTTGCCCTGACCCGAGACGCGGCCGACTTCCGTAATGCGACCCCCTGTTATCGCGACATCCGCGTCGAACAGTTCGCCGCCGAGTCCGTCGGCGATGCCGCCGCCGCGGATCACGAGGTCTGGGTTATCGGCCATGCGTCTCATCCCGGTTGAATTTTGTGCCGCATCATCAGTTCTCTCGCGATGCTGTCAACCGCCGGGGATGAGGTTCAGGGATGCATAAGCCTTGCATCCGGCGCTTCGGAACGGGCCCGCGGGCTGCGGTCGGTGACAAGCGCGAGCAACACCGTAAGGATCATGAACACGACGGAAGCGCCGAACACCCATTGCGGCCAATTCCGATCCATGATCCAGCCGAACAGCAGCGGGCTGACGATGCCGCCGAGAGTGAAGCCGGTGGTGACGATACCGAATGCGCGCCCGGCCGCCCCTGGTGGCGCCGCGTCGCGAACCAGCATGTCGCGCGAGGGCGCGATCACGCCACCGAGGAATCCTGCCGTCGTCATCGCCGCCATCAGCAGCAGCGAGGGCAAATTGATCGCCGCAATGACAAACACGATGGCAGCGTTGATCGCAAAGCAGACGGCGGCGACTTGTCCATGGCGCCGGGTGCGGTCGGCGAGAAAGCCGCCCGCCAGCACGCCGATCGCACTGGCACCGAGGAACGCCGTCAGCGCAATGTTGGCTGACGAGAATGACGCGCCATAGCCAGTCATCAGCGCCACCACGCCGAAATTGCCGATTCCGGCGTTGGACAGGTTTAGCAGCATGAAAAAGATCGTCAGCACGATGATCGCGGGCGTGATGATGCTTTGCTGCGGCGCCCGCATGCCATCGACCTTGCGATCGGCGGCGCTCGCGTCGGGAATGCCGATGACGACGAGCAGCAACGCCACCAATGGGCCCACCGCACCGGCCACGATCAGGGCGCCATAGCCTCCGATCGTCGCCACCAGCGCGGCCACGATGGCGGGCGCCACCGCGCCGCCGAAGAAGCCGGCAAAAGTGTGGATCGAAAATGCGCGGCCCATGTGCGCCTCATCGATGTGGGCCGAAAGGATCGCATAATCGGCCGGATGATAGACGCTGTTGGCGAGCCCCAGCAGCACCGCGCTGGCAATCAGCCAGCTGTAACTGAGATGTACGCCGAGCATGATCAGCGCGAAGCCGCCAAGCGCCAGGCCCACCAGCAGGACCTTGCGGGCGCCGATATGGTCGGCAAGATAGCCCATTGGTGCCTGCGTCAGGGCGGATATGACGGCGAACACGGTCAGCGCGAAGCCAAGCTCGAGGTAGTCGACGCCGAGCTGTTCTTTCAGAAAGGGGAACAGCATCGGCGGCACCGTGAAATGGAAATGGCTGACCCAATGGGCCGTCGAAATCCCAGCCAGCGTGCGCAGCGAGGCGTCCGTCTTGGCTTGTCGCGGTGCGGCCACAACGTCGACCATATCTGATTTACGCCCCGTTCAATTTGACGGCCCGGCAGGGCCCGACGAAATTACCGGCTGGCGGTTATTTGTCCATGAATACCGATGCATGGCAGCCCTCGCCAACGGCGCCGGAACAGGAGAATGCATCGTTAAATTCGCAAGACAAACGCGTCGGAGGCGGGAATGATCCGGCATGGCCGATTCCGCAAATGTCCAAAAGCCGCTCCGGGTGCTTGTTTCCGAGGGAAACAGCACCTCGGCCCGGGAGGCGGTCACGATCCTGGGGCTGTCAGGTCACCTCGTTGAGGTCTGCGATCCCAGTCCCTGGTGCCTCGCGAGGTTCTCGCGCTTTGTCCAAAAATTTCATCGTTGCCCGGGACTGCGCGACGACCCGGCCGGATTTCTCAAGTTCGTCGAGGACCTGCTGGCCGCGCGGCATTTCGATGTGCTGCTGCCGATCCACGAACAGGGATTCTTGTTCGCGCGCGTGCAGGAACGGTTGGGGGATCGCGCCGGACTGGCGCTGCCAAGTTTTGTCAGCTATCGCGCCGCACATGGTAAGGCGGGATTCAGCCGGCTGCTCGATCAGTTGGGCTTGCCTCAGCCGGTAACGCGCATCGTGAAATCCGCCGACGAGCTGCGCCACGTCGCAAGATTCCCCGCCATTATCAAAACCTCCATCGGTACCGCGAGCCGCGGCATCTGGTTTGTGCGCGACGAAGCTGATCTGGAAGGCGCCCTGCAGGAGCTGAGCGCGCAACACCTCAGCGCAAACGGCGAGTTTGCCGACGAGGTGCTGATGCAGGAATGGGTCGCCGGCACGACCGAGAAGGCGCAAGCCGTGTTTTGCCGCGGCAAGCTAATCGGGTTCCATGCCTATCGGCAGATTGCCGCCGGCGTTGGCGGCGGCGAGGCCATCAAGCAAAGCGTGAGCCGGCTGCAGGTGCGCGCTCACCTCGCGACGGTCGGCGAGAAGCTCGCCTGGCACGGCGCTTTGTGCGTCGATTATATTTTGCGCGATGACAGCGACACGCCGCTTTTGATCGACTGCAATCCGCGACTGGTCGAACCGATGAATGCATATCTTGCCGGCGTCGATCTCGTCGGCTTGCTGCTTCGCGTCTCGCAAGGCGAGGTGCCCGCAGCATTGACGGAAAGCCGCGCGGGGGTCCGGACCCATCTCGCCATGCAGGTCCTGCTGGCGAGGCGGCACGCGGCGCGATATTTTGTGCGAATGCTGGCGCTTGTCGACCGGCGGCGGTTCATATGCCGACAGCGCCGAAGAGCTGACGCCGGTGCGGCTGGATTGGCTCAGCGCGGTGCCGCTGGCGATGATCGCGATGCTCTTGCTGCTCGCTCCGAAGCTGGCGATCAGGCTGGCGCGAGGCGGTTGGGGCGCGCATCTGCTCGATCTCAGAAGCATCACTCTGATCGAGAGCGAGGATTTCCTAAAGCAGCTTCATAACGGCTGATCGTCTTCGCCGTAACGATCGCGCTTGGGCGTGGCGATGTCGCCATCCTCGTAGTCGTCATCCTCGCGAGGCGCAGGCGGCGGTTTCTTTGACTTGTCGTCGGCCTTCTTGGGAAGCTCACTCTTTTTGCCGGTTCCACCCATAATGGTCCCCTTGATCGAAACGATCGACATCTTGACGAATCGACCTCAATCTCACCGCGTTTGACCGGCATATTAGCCGGTGTCGGACGATCTTTCCTGTCTTTTTCCGGCGTTCAGTGTAAAGGGAGGCGCAACCAGGAGCCAAGCATGAAAAAGCCGAAGATCGAAACAGAAGAACAGCCGCCGCGCAAAATCATTCGCGCCGACAAAGCGCCGACCACCGGCTACTCGCTGGTGGTGGACGGTCACTTCAAGTCACACCACGATACGGTGGAAGCCGCCGAAGCGGCGGGCATGGCCCTGAAGAATCAGTTCCAGATGCTTCAGGTGCAGGTTTACGACGCCGCGACCAGGACGCGATCGATGATCGAATGGCCCGCGCCGGCGTAGAGCATGGCCCGGACCCGAAGGGCCGCGCTAGCGCAAGGTGGGAACCGGTTTTCCCTCAAGACAAACGCGAAGCGTTTGCCCGAAAAAATCATGCTCAAACAAGGTGCATGATCCGGAAAAGTGGGAACCGGTTTTCCGAAAAAGATCATGCTCAAACAAAGAATCTTAAGTCCGGCGCCCGCCGCTTTGCTGGCTCGCCAGCCATTCCGCCAATGCGGCACCCTTTTCTCCTGGCTTCTTTGACTTGGCGCGCGCCTTTTTGACCGTGGCGGGCAGCCGTGGCGGCTCACCTGCTTCGCGCGCGAGCCGCAGTGCTTTCAGCTTCGCCATGTTGTCGGTCACGGCCTTTAGTGCGGCGTCGCGTTCGATCTTGCCGGGGTCCACTTTGAACCGCGCATCGGGGCTGCGATCTTTCCTTGTCATTTAGGTCGGCTTCTTTTTCTTCTTGGTCTTGGGTTCGGCCGGCTTGGCACGATCGGCGGCTTCTTTCGCCAATCGCATCGCGCGCAGGTGAGCCATCCGCTTTCGTATGGCAATGTCGGCAGCCGCGATATCCGCCAGGGCCTTGATGCCTTCGGCATCCTGGGCGAGCTTTCGTTTCAGCCTGATCT
>VAZH01000316.1 GCA_005884465.1 Alphaproteobacteria bacterium
CGGGTGATACCGACCCAGCAGTTCGGCACCGAATCCCGGCTCGGCTGGGTGGTCGGCGTCGCCAATCTGCCGAGCCAGACCACGCTGCAGAACTACGGCCCGGACAAGCTTGGTGGCGTCGTCAGCAACCAGCATCCGGACCATGACTAGAGGTGGCGACCCGCGGGGCGTCGCATGTGCTATGATGGGCACCATGAGCCGTATACCGGACTTTACGAATATCGCTTTTGAAAGCACCGCCCGCGCCGAACCCGCCGGCGGCGCCGAGCCCTGGCTCACGCCCGAAGGCATCTCTGTAAAACCCGGCTATGGCGCAGCCGACCTCGAAGGCATCGATTTCCTCGAGACCTGGCCGGGCATCGCGCCTTATTTGCGCGGCCCCTACCCCACGATGTATGTCAACCAGCCCTGGACGATCCGGCAATATGCCGGCTTCTCCACCGCGGAAGACTCCAACGCATTTTACCGACGCAATCTGGCCGCCGGGCAAAAGGGCCTGTCGGTCGCGTTCGATCTCGCCACCCACCGTGGCTACGATTCAGATCACCCTCGAGTATCCGGCGACGTCGGCATGGCCGGCGTGGCGATCGATTCGATCTACGACATGCGCACGTTGTTCGCAGGCATCCCGCTTGATCAGATGAGCGTGTCGATGACCATGAACGGCGCGGTGCTGCCGATCCTGGCGCTGTTCGTTGCGGCTGCCGAGGAACAGGGCGTGCCGCCGGAAAAACTCTCCGGCACCATTCAGAACGATATTCTGAAAGAGTTCATGGTCCGCAACACCTACATCTATCCGCCGGCGCCCTCGATGCGGATCATCTCCGACATTTTTGCGTATACCTCGCAAAAAATGCCGAAATACAACTCCATATCCATCTCCGGCTACCACATGCAGGAAGCCGGCGCGACTCAGGATCTCGAGCTCGCCTATACGCTGGCCGACGGCGTCGAATATGTCCGCGCCGGGCTCGCGGCGGGGCTCGATGTCGACCGTTTCGCACCGCGGCTGTCATTCTTCTGGGCGATCGGCATGAACTTCTTCATGGAAGTCGCGAAGATGCGCGCGGCGCGGCTGTTGTGGGCCAAGCTGTTGACCCAATTCAACCCGAAGGACGCGCGCTCGCTGTCGCTGCGCACGCATTGCCAGACTTCGGGCTGGTCGCTCACCGCGCAGGATGTCTACAACAACGTGATGCGCACCACCATCGAGGCGATGGCGGCGACCCAAGGCCATACGCAATCGCTGCACACCAATGCGCTCGACGAGGCCTTGGCGCTGCCGACCGATTTCTCGGCCAGGATCGCGCGCAACACGCAACTGTTCCTGCAGCAGGAAAGCGGCACCAACCGCATCATCGATCCCTGGGGCGGCTCGTATTATGTCGAGCGGCTCACCCGCGATCTCGCCGCAAAAGCCTGGGGCCATATTCAGGAAGTCGAGGCGCTCGGCGGCATGGCGAAAGCGATCGAAGCCGGCGTCCCCAAACTGCGGATCGAGGAAGCCTCCGCAAAAACCCAAGCCAGGATCGACGCCGGCAAGCAGGCGGTGATCGGCGTCAACAAATACAAGCCGATCGACGAGGCGCCGGTAGACGTGCTGAAGGTGGAAAATTCCACGGTGCGGCGGCTGCAGATCGACAAGCTCGCCCGCCTCAGGAAAGAGCGCAACCAGAAGGACGTCGACGACGCGCTGGCGGCGCTGACCCGCAGCGCCGGCGAGGGCAACGGCAACTTGTTGGCGCTGGCGATCGATGCCGCACGCGCCAAAGCCACCGTCGGCGAAATATCCGATGCGATGGAAAAGGTGTTCGGGCGGCACCGCGCCGAAATAAAATCCATCACTGGTGTCTACAAGCGGGAGGCGTCCGCCATGTCCAACCGGGTCGAAAAAGTGCAGGCGCTCATCGACGCGTTCGAGGATGCCGAGGGCCGCCGGCCGCGCATCCTGGTCGCCAAGATCGGCCAGGACGGCCACGACCGCGGCCAGAAAGTGATTGCCTCGGCTTTTGCCGATGTCGGCTTCGACGTCGACATCGGGCCCTTGTTCGCCACCGCCGAGGAGGCGGCGCGGCAGGCGGTCGAAAACGACGTGCACATCCTCGGCGTGTCATCGCTGGCAGCAGCCCACCTGACCGCGGTACCGGAACTGAAAGCCGCACTGAAGAAGCTGGGCCGCGACGACATCATGATCATCATCGGCGGCGTGGTGCCGCCGCAGGATTACGACGCGCTCTACAAGGCCGGCGCCGAGGCGATCTTCCCGCCTGGCACCGTGATTGCCGACGCCGCCGAAGAGCTGATCCACAAGCTTAATGCGCGGCTCGGCCATAGCGAGGCGGCGGAATAGATACGTGTTTCCCGCAGATGTGCTAATGTGCAGCCATGAGCGAAGTCGCAGACATCACACTGAAGAGACCCTCGTCAAGTTGCGCGAGATCGCGCCTGCAATTAAGGCCAAGGGCGTGACCAAGGTTGCCGTCTTCGGATCGCGGGCGCGTGGCGATGCACGCCCGGACAGCGATCTTGATGTACTTGTCGATACGACCTCTCGGGGTGAATCCCCACCTTTCGATCTGTTCAAGGTCTTGCATTTGATCGAGGACGCCACGGGCCTTCGGACGCAGATATGGATGCGGGACTTGCTGAAACCACGCATTGCCGAACGAATCGCTGACGATTTGATCGAGGTGTTCTGAATGCCGCCGACCGTCGAAGACCGGCTGCGGGACATTCTGGAAGCGATTACCGAGATCGAAGACATGCTCGCAGGCAGTAGCCTTGATCTGTTGACCGCGGATAAAATGCGCCGCATGGCGACCGAGCGGTACCTCGAAGTGGTTTGCGAGGCGACGCGAAAGCTTACTGATGAGGTCAAACGGGACGCGCCGAATATCGAATGGCAGAAAATGATCGATTTCGACAATCGGCTGCGCCATGCCTATCACGCGACTGACGTCAATATTGTCTGGGATATCGTCCAGAATCATCTGCCACCGTTGAAATCCTTCGTCGAACGCCGCATTCGTGCGTCCAGCAGATGACGGTCATGCGCGTCCCAAGGCGATGATGACCAGCAACAGCGCGCTCGACATCAAAACCCTGACAAAGGACCTCCGCGGCGGCAGCCGCGCGGCGCTAGCGCGTGCAATCACGCTGATCGAAAGCCGGCGTGGCGATCATCAGGCGGCGGCGCGCGATATGGTGCAGGCGCTGCTGCCGGGCACCGGCAAGGCGATCCGCGTCGGCATCACCGGCTCGCCCGGCGTCGGCAAATCCACCACCATCGATGTGCTCGGGATGTTCCTGATCGAGCGCGGCCACAAGGTCGCGGTGCTCGCCGTCGATCCCTCCTCTGCGCGCACCGGCGGCTCGATTCTCGGCGACAAGACGCGGATGGCACGGCTCGCTGCTTCCGACAGCGCCTATATCCGGCCCTCGCCGGCATCCGGCACGCTCGGCGGCGTCGCCGCGAAAACCCGCGAGGCGATGCTGCTGTGCGAGGCCGCGGGTTTTGACGTGGTGCTGGTGGAAACCGTCGGCATCGGGCAATCCGAGACCGCGGTTTGCGACATGACCGATTTTTTTCTGGCGCTGATGCTGCCGGGCGCGGGCGACGAGTTGCAGGGCATCAAGAAGGGTCTGGTGGAACTCGCCGACATGATCGCGATCAACAAGGCCGACGGCGACAATATCGAACGCGCCAATCTTGCGGCGGCCGAATATCGCGGCGCGCTGCACATCCTCAGCTCGCGCTCGGAGCACTGGCAGCCACCGGTGCTGACCTATTCGGCGCTCACCGGTAGGGGCATCGACGCGCTCTGGCAAAAAATTCGCGAGCACCGCACCGCAATGAATGCCTCAGGCGAGTTCGCCGCACGGCGCCGGCAGCAGCAGGTGAAGTGGATGTGGTCGATGCTGGAGCAGCGGATGATGGCGCGGCTGCGCGCCGATCCTTCGGTTCGTTCGAAAGTGAAGAAGGTCGAAGCCGAGGTGGCCGATGGCCGCGTCACGCCGGCGTTGGCGGCAGAGCAGATCGCGGGGATGCTGAGGTGAGATGAGCGAGAAACTCCGTATCCTCGTCACCGGCTTCGGCCCGTTTCCCGGTGCGCCCTTTAACCCGACGCAGCTGCTGGTGGCTCGGCTGGTGCGGCTGCGCCGTCCGGCGCTGCGCGACGTCGAACTGTCGGGCCACATCTTTCCGGTAACGTACACCGACGTCGATCGTGAATTGCCTGATCTGCTGGCGTCGAGGCGGCCGCATGCGCTGCTGATGTTCGGTCTTGCTTCCCGTACGCCCTATGTGCGGGTCGAGACCCGCGCCCGCAATGCCGTCACCACGCTGTGGCCCGATGCCGACCATGCGCGCTTGCGCAAGGGCTCGATCGCCGGCGGCGCCGACGCCATGATGTTCGGCCCTCACATTGCAAAACTGCTGCGCGCGGCCGATGGCACCGGCGTTGACGCGCGGACCTCGCGCGATGCCGGCAGCTATCTCTGCAATTATCTGAGCTGGCGCGCGATCGAGGCGACGTCGGCCGACGCCGGCCCCCGCCTCGCTGCATTCGTGCATGTGCCGCCGCTGAAGCGAGACGGCGCCTCGCAGCGCAAAGGGGCGACGCGACGCGTTACGCTGGAAGAGTTGGTCGATGCCGGCGAAGCCATGCTGCTGGAGATGGTGAGGCTGACAAGGCAAGCGGTGCGGGAAAGGGCAACGCCGGTCGCTATTTCGTAGGGTGGACAAGCGCGCTCTTCGCGCCCTGCCCACCAGCTCATTGGTTAGACGCTTTGGTGGGCGCGCGGAGTTCATCATCGGGCGCGCGTTCGCGCGACCCGTTGGCTTTGCCACCCTACTCGCTGATGCCTACAGCGCGTTGCGCAACAGTGGATAGCGCTCCTGCATCGCTGAGACGTCTACCGTTAGCGCAGAAGCGTTGTCCATCGCTGGATCCAATGCTGTCTGGTTGATCGCTGGCGGGGAAGGCATTTCCTTCGAACAATGGCTATCGGTTTCGGGGACGATCGAAACAATCGATGTCGGAGGTCCATCCGCGACCGCCGAATGCTCCGGATCGAAGGTTCCGCCGCGCGGCAAGGTCGCGCCGGTGCGACCGAGCCAGGCGATGTGAGCCGCAAAATCGTGCCGCGAGGCTTCGTGCAGCGACAGATCGCGCCAGATTGCTACCGCAGTCTTGGCCTCCTGGATGTTCTCGAGAAATGAAAGTTCGCTGTGAAAGCGGCGCCAGCGACCGGTCTCGAACAATTCGGTGAGATACTCCAGCCGCTGCTCGGCAAGAGCGCACCAGCGCGCGACGGTGTCGCGACCGCGTGCCACGTCGAGTCGATCTGTCATGAACCAGCCCGCAAGGAGAAAAACGGACGCGGACGCAACGAGCGCGAATCAATCAAACGTGACACATATATTTTGTGGAAAACTTAACGTTGTCTAGCCGGCGACGCTGCCGCAGCCTCGAAATCGACAGAAAGCCGTAGAAGTGCGGGGTTTTCCTTCCAATCCACAGTCAAGCCGCATACCGACATGGCGGAGTTGCAGGGGGCTGCAAGTACGCGAGCGCGGCTCCCGAAAGCCGATTTCGTCAAGCGGAGCGGCGGAAATATCCCCAAAAACGAAAGACCCGTCCGGGGGGACAACCGGACGGGTCAAGCCATATGGGCGCGCTTGGGGTGGATGGGCGCTCGCGCCGAATACAGCCTCGATGGGGAGGGATGACCGCTCCCACAGATATTGTGTCGCGGCAGGGTCGCAGCACGTTCAACGGACTTGGGATTTTTTTTGACTTTTTTGGCGGGAGATTTTGGACGGAAAACTACCGCGCGGCAGGCCGATCGACTTCGCCAACGGCCGACTTGTCGGACGCCATGGCGGCAGGGGGTTGATTGAGAGCGCGGGTCGCGGGAGCGTCCTGCCGGTCTGGAACAATTTCTCCAGCAGGTCTGTCCGAAACCGTGGCTACGGGCGTCGCCGGCGCGGGGGCCACCGCCGAAACCGCCGCATAGGCGTCGGCTTCGCCGGCGCCGAACAGGTCGTCGCGCCCGGGGGCGCCGAGATCGCGGGCGGTTTTCATCAGGATCGCGCGCACCTCGTCCGGCTTCAAGGCAGGATTGCGTTCCAGCAACAGCGCCGCGAGTCCGCTGATATAGGCTGCGGAAAACGAGGTGCCGGACGTCATTTGGTATTTTCCGTCCGGCGCGGGCAGGAAAATGTCGACGCCAGGAGCTGATATCACGATATGGCCGCCACGGTTCGATGCGGCAAACAATCTGT
Organism: Alphaproteobacteria bacterium; assembly: GCA_005884465.1. GTDB lineage: Bacteria > Pseudomonadota > Alphaproteobacteria > Rhizobiales > Xanthobacteraceae > Bradyrhizobium. The sequence goes on from VAZH01000316.1 coordinate 6,287, forward strand.
CCTGGGCGTCGGTGGCACTGACCGCAATTACACTCCGATTGGCGGCAGGATATAGCGGCGGCGATTTCGCTCCAGCGTTGCCGGCGGCGGCAACCATCACGATACCCTTCGCGACTGCGGCGTAGATACCGCGTTCGATCAACGCATCGTTCGGACCGGCGAAGCTCATATTGACGATCTGCGCGCCGTGCGCCGTCGCGTAGTCCAGTGCCTTCAGGATCACGAACGACGTGCTCTCCCCGCCGTTCGGCGCCTCCGCGAAAGCGCGGATCGCCAAAATCCGCGCTGCCGGAGCGCTGCCCATCAGCCGCGCGTGCGACACCGTGGACGTGCGGACCTTCCTTGCTGCCGAGCGCATCGAATGAGTCTGCAATCGCGTTCGCGAGCTCCGGATGTTTGACGTCTACGCCGGAATCGATCACCGCAACGGTGATGTTGGCGCCGCGGGCCAGCGTATGCGCCTGGGGCAATCGAAGTTTTGCGTTTGCGTATTGCGCGGGATCGCCCTCAGTCAACGGCGCCTTCTGCTCCTGCAGGAAATAACGGAAATTCGGCTGCACCCAGCGAACGCCGGCATCAGTGGCGAATCCGCGGCTCGCCGTTTCCACGGTGCGGCGGTCGGTGATGCGGAACAGACCGATGGTAGCGCCCAAAAGCGGAAAATCCTGCGATTGCAGACGCACGAGGCCGTGTCGCCGCGCCAGTTCGTCGGCCTGTGTATCGGACAGCGAACCGTCGATCTCGGCGACGATTTCGCCTGCGATCGTGCGCTGGTTGAGCGATGTCTGCGCAACAATGCGCCGCGGACCGCTGTTTTTGTTCTTGTCCTTGTTCTTGCCCGACGCCCCGCCGCTGCCGCCGGTACCGCCGCCATCGGTCGACAAGACCGGCTTATTGGAGCATTCGCCATCGCTGTTGCGGTAGGCGTAGCTGCACGCCGGATATGTCCGGAGATTGGGCGTCGTTCTGCCGGCAATGTTGGGGTCGATCCGCGGCACCACAGTGGGGTTGATGGTCGGAATCCGCGATTGGATGTTGAGGTTGGGCGAACGCATAACGCTTTGCGCTTGAACCGCCGAGCCACCGGGATACGCAAATGGCAAAGCCGCAACGGTCAAGGCCAACGCGGCGCGCCGCGTCTTCACCCGCCAATTGACACGATCATGGACCATGAGACCTCGGGCCTATGCGGTAGCGCGTATTCCGCAAAAGTAGATGCCGGTAATCAAGTTTGCGCAGATCACCTAGACTTATCTGCGGTAGAATACGCGCAAACGAATGGATACGAAGCGCCGTCGCGGCCTACTGCGCGGCCACCGCAAGATTGACGATCTTCTCGCCTTGCAGCCTGCTCATGAGATTGGCGATTTCGTCTTTCGTCATCGCCTTGTTGCCGAATTGCAGCTGAAACAGGCCGCCCTTGGCGCCATCGATGATCGAGGCCTGATAGCTGTCCAGCAGTGCCGTGATATCGGCGACGCGGGCGTCCGGCGCAAACCGCACCAGGGCGCGCGGCGGCGTGCCCGCCTTCAAATTGCGGGTGACAGGCTCGTTCATGCTCAACGACGCGGTCTGGTAGGAGGCGGCCTGGTTCTTCATCAGGATCGCGCCGATCACGCCGGCCTGCAACAATAGCGCCAGCGCGCCCAGGCTCGCCGACCAGGCCAGGGTCCGCGGCGAGAGCTT
>VAZH01000317.1 GCA_005884465.1 Alphaproteobacteria bacterium
GACGCTACTTGCGCACCGATCCGCGCTTCTGGCTGAATCTTCAAGCCGCGCACGATCTGTCCAAGGCGGAGAAGGCCCACAGCTACAAGAAGATCGTGCCGCGCAGGGCTGCCTGATAATCGCTTCGCTCACTCCACCCTTGCCACCACGGCGAGCCGCTTGATGCCCTGGCTGCGGTAGGCATTCAGGAAGGCGTTGTAGTTCTTGAACGAAACGCAGCCGTTGGAATCGCCGTTCGGGCCCAGCATGTAAGTATGCGCGAGCAGGCCCCTGCGTCCGAAGATCGCGTCCTCGCCGCCGATCGGGGTCAGCCGCAGCGCCGGCACGCCGTGGAACAGCGCCTCGCGCGGAGTCAGTTCATAGAGATGCGGCGGCGTCGCGCCCTGCATCTTGACATGGACGTATCTGGGATCGTCGAGTCTGGAGCCGAGGCCCGAATGCGCTTCCAGTCTGGTGCCGTCGGGGAGGTAAACCGTGCGCGCGGAGATATCGTAGACGGCGGTCGAACGATCGTAGAGTGGCTGTGTGCCTCCCAGCGCGGGATTTTGGCTTGGTCCAATGCTCCCGGTCGCGCTGGCGTCGGCGGAAGCGTAGGCGAGTAGCGACGTCTGGGACTGCGGCTTGCCCCAAAGCTTCTCGACGATCGAAGGCTTGTTGGCAGCGGCAACCGACATCACCGCCGCCTTGGCGCGCTGCGCCATATCGCGGACGGCGGCACCCGGATTTTTCGGGGCCCGCGCCTCGGCGGCACGCGGCGCCGGCGCTGGAGCGATTGCCGCGACCTGAACAGGCGCCGAGGCTGCCGAACTCTCTTTTGGCCGCGCTGCTTCGGCAAGCTTCGGCGGCTCGGCTGGCGCCGCAGGGTCTACGGATTGCGGCGCGGCCGCGGCAAACCGGTCATCGAACGAAAGCAATGGACGCGACGGCATGCTTGCGGGCGTGGAAATCACCGGCGCCGGTTCCGGCAAGGCAGCAGCAATGGTATCAGCCGCCGATGGCGCGCTCCTGACCGCAAGCACCGTGCGTTTAACCACCGGTGAATCAAAGTTGGCGCTGCCCAGCTGCGGATAGACACTGGCTCCGAAAACATTGGCATGCAGAGTCCAGGCGCAACCCAGCACAAGGCAGGCGACCGCGGCGCTGCCAAAAACATGGTTAGGAATCGCTTTACGAGATGAACGTCGCTGCTTGTGTGCCGCGAGGCCAAACGCACTGGTACTGGTACTCATTCGCCTTGCGTCCAGACAAGTTCCACTTTGTTCCTCTCGATGCCGCCGCAGGAAAAGTTGCGGAGCATCTCGCAGAGGCGCGGAGCGTCATTAAGGCGACTTTTAGTTAAATGCGGATTAAGTGCGGGCAGATGTTGGGCAGCGGGAATTTACGTCATCCGCGGGGTTTAAACCGCGCATTCGCGTTGCCGGGTTCCCTGTTAATAATTCAGCTTCGGATACCACTCGGTGCCACGCCCCTCAGGCGTCACGTCAAGGATGGTCCAAAGTGGCATCAGGTCGGGCGCACCGCGCGGATCCTGTCCGGGATCGGCTGACGCCGCATTCATTTCACCGCCCCAGAAATGCCTGATTTTCCCGTCGCGCTTCGTGAATACGTTGAACGCCGCGTCATCGCCCCCGTCCTTGGTCAGCGCATGATAATCGCGGCTGAACTCGCCCGAGAGGTCCTGATACAGCGGCAGATAATGCCAGCCGCGCTCGCGCTTGAAGGCCTTGAGCCGCTCGATTGGCGAGCGCGCCACCACCGCGAGCGCGACGCGCTGCTGAATGTCCGGCACCTCGCCATCCCACGCGCCCAACAACGACGTGCACATCGGGCACGGCCGCTCGCGCTGCGGACCGAACATGTAACTGTAGACCACGAGCGTATCCTTGTCGCCGAACAGATCGGCGAAAGATGCCGGTCCCTTTTCGCCCTCGAAAGCATAATTCTTTTTGACCTCGCCGCCCGGCGGCAGCCTGCGGCGCTGCTCGGCGACGCGCTCGATATGGCGGCGAAGCTCGATCTCCTCAGCCAGCAGCGCTTCGCGCGCACGGCGATATTCGGCGCTCTCGTTGGGATAGCGAAAGCCGCTGGCTCTCGCGAGTTCGGCGGCGGGTTTCAAGGTGGAACTGCTCATGGCATGACCTCGTGCTGATCGAATTTCAACATTCCCCGGCTACAAGACGTTCTGGCTGGCGCCGGTTCGACAGGTTTGCGGATTATTTTTGCGCCGTCCCTTCATAACAATATGAGTCTTGCGAAGAAGATGGATTGCCGGGTCAAGCCCGGCAATGACGAATTCTGTATCCTTGCTACCGCCGTTCCGGCGGCGGAGAACGATCCAGCACGCTGCCCCTGGCGCCTTCGAGCAGATCGAGGGCGTAGGTCTCGATCGTAAGCGGCCCGCGCTTGCGCGGGAGCTCGGCTACTCTTTCCACCCGCGCAAAAACTTCCTTCAAATACGGCCGGCCGCCGGGCCGCACCTCGTCGACATAGAGCAGCTTGCCGGCAAGCAGTGCCGCATCCGGCTCGGGCATGCTGGCGTAGCGGATGCGCTGCGTCGGCTGCACCACGCAAGTCCCCTTCGGCAGATAAAAGGCGAGCCAGCCGGTGGTGCCATAATCCGGCGCGAGCACGCAAGCCGCGCCGACGCGCGTGCGAACCGCTTCGATCCCGGCAGCAAGCTCGCGCCAGCCGACACCGACGCTGCGCACGGTGGCGTCGCGGCGATAGCCCGTGAGCACGCCGGTATTGGCCTGCACGATCAACAGCGCAAACATCAGGATGCCTGTTGGCGCAGCCCAGCGCCAACAAAAATCGACGATCCGCTGCCGGCGCGGCTCCCATCGCGTGAGAATGGCGGCCACCGCCGCCGCGATCGCGAACGCCGGATAGACCGGCGCGAACCAATTGGCCTCGACGCGCGCGTGCAGGGAATGCCAGATGAAATACGCGACGATGGTCCAGAATGTCGCATTGATCAGCATCCGCGCGGCCGACGCGCCGGCCTTCCGCTTGAGCAGCGCGTAAAGCCCCATCGCGCCCAGGATGAACACCAAGGGCGTCGCGAACGCGACCTGGGTCGGGATCAATTCGGCGATGAAGGCCGGCTTGAACTCCTCGATTCTGGCGCGGCCGATCTGCTTGATGAAGGAGACCCAGTGATGATCGGCATTCCAGAAAATCACCGGCGAAAATATTGCAAGCGAGACCGCAGCGCCGAGATACGGCCAGGGCGAGATCAGCCAGTGCCGCAGCTTTGGAACGCTCACCAGCCAGATCAAAATCGCCGGTCCGAAAAACAGCGCCGTGTATTTTGACAATAACGCAGCGCCGACCGCGGCGCCGACCGCGAGCCACCACGCGCCGCGCTCGGTCGCCAGTACCTTGGCAAGACAAAACAGAACAAAACTGGAGGCCACCAGCAGGGGTGCGTCCGGCGTGACGATCAGGGTGCCGACCGCCGCCATCAGCGTAACATTGAGCAGCATGGTCGCGGTCGCCGCCACGCGCACCCCGCCGAACAGGATCGCGGCGGTGCGATAGACCGCCCAGCTCATCGGCAGCGCCAGCAGGATCGACACCAGCCGCACGCCAAGTTCGGTGTCGCCAGCGATTATGGTGCCCAGACGGATCACCGCCGCGACGCCGGGCGGATGATCGTAATAGCCGCCGGCGAGATGCTTCGACCACATCCAGTAGTAGGCTTCGTCGAAGGTCAGCGGCGTCCAGGCAGCGGCGCCGAGCCGCAACGCCACCAGCGCCAAAATCGTGACCGCCGTGTTGCGGACGAGCCGCAAGTCGTTCGGTATCATAAAACTTTCATCGCTTGCGCCAGACGAACAGCCCGGACATCGCGTAATTCCATACCACGCCCATCAGCGCGCCCGCCGCACCGGCCAGCCACCAGATCGGCTCCTGATCATAGACCGAGAAAGCTACGCCGACATTGGCGAACAGCCCGACGCTGCACACCAGATAAAACAGCAACAGGCCGCGCAGGATCGAAAATCCCTTCAGCCGCTGGTCGCGATAGGTGAGAAAATTGTTCAGGATGAAATTAGAGGTCATGGCGACCAGCGCGCCGCAAGCCTGCGCTTCCGGAAAGGGCAAGCCAAAAACCTCGAGCGCAACGAACAGTGCGGCGAGATGCACGAGCAGGCCGGTGGACCCGACCATCGCAAACAAGAGGAAGCGCAGCGACACCACGTCGCCGGTGAGTTTCGCCAGCACGAGCCCCAGGAAATCCAGCGCCACCGTCGAGTCTAGTTTGCTCTCGCCGTGCAGCCGCGAACCGAACCTGTAGGGAATTTCCTTGACGCGCAGATCGCCGCGCGCGGTGGCGACGATGTCGAGCAGGATCTTGAAGCCCTGGGTGGAGAGTTGCGGCGCCAATTGTTCGAAGCGATCCCTGCGGATCATGAAGAAGCCGCTCATGGGATCGGCGATCTTGACCCGCAGCACGCGCTTGGCGACTTCGGTGGCAAGCGCGCTGATGCCGGCCCGCTGCTTGTCAAAACTCTCGGCGCTGCCGCCCGCGATATAGCGGCTGCCGACCACGAGGTCGGCTTCTCCGCCTTGCAGCAACGCCAGCATCTTGGGTAGCTGCCTCTCATCGTGCTGAAGGTCGGCATCGATCACAGCGGCGTACGGCGCGCTCGATGCCAGGATCCCCTCGATGCAGGCGCCGGACAGGCCGCGCCGTCCGATCCGCCTGATGCAGCGGACCCGAGAATCTTCCCGCGCCATTGCCCGCACCACGTCCCAGGTGCCGTCGGGCGAATTGTCATCGACAAAGATGACCTCCCAGCTCACGCCTGCGAGCGCCGCTTCCAGCCGCCGAAACAGCGTGGTGACGTTGTCGCGCTCATTGAAGGTGGGGACGATGACCGCAAGGTGAGGCGTCGAGGTGGCCTGCGGCGGGTTTTCGGGGCCCGGTCTGATGGCTTCATTCATGCGGCAAGCGTATATCCGCCGCTTCCGAGGAAGCCAAGGCGCAGTTCCGGTGGGGAGCGTGTAAAAAACCGGGCGAATCAGGCCCCAAAATGCCAACGACCACGAACAGAGGGCGCGCGTACATCCGGCGCAGCCGAGCTATTCAGTGGTCGTCCCAGCGCCGGAGCTATGAAGCATCGACGTCGCCGTTGGATGCCAGATAGGGATGATCGGCACGTTCCGCAAGGGGCTTCCGATCAGGCCCTCTGCGTTAACTCTATTGCGGGACCTCTCTGATCACCGGCCCCCTGACCGGCGGCGGACCAGGCGGCGCCTTCGGCGGTTCGCTCTTTTGAAGCTGTTTTGCGGGCTTTCCAAATGGTCCCATCGGCCCATAGGCGAACGCGATCGCCAGCACCACCGCCGCGACGATTGCACCCAGAATGCCTCCTACCTTCTCCGATTCCATCTCGAATCCTCAGCCGCCACCCGCAAGGTGATATCACGGAAAATCGTATCGTAGGAATAGCACTGAACATCAGAGAGGCCTTTGCTACTTCGGCACGTCCCTATGCTTGATGAATGCCGTCACGATATCCTTTTGGGCCAGTGCGATGGCGTTGTTGGCCGTCGTCAGAGGTGCTCCCGCCTCGGCGCCTGGAGATTGCATCGAAAGATAATCCATCAGCGCAACCCGAAAATTCTGCCTTTCGGAGGCACACACGCTCGCGAGATGGGAAGCGAAATCCTGCCCTGACATGCTCTTGTTGCTGTCGCGCGAATACTCCCGGGCCAGGCATTTCCAGTAGGAGTCCCGTCCCGCCACCGCGAGCCGGTGCGCGTCTTCGAGTTCATCGGCCATTGCGGCTGAAATTACCATTGCCGCAACTGCCGCAATAACCATCCGCATCCTGTTCTCCTTTGCTCGTCCCGACTTACGCGCAGCGGGAGCAGCACCCGACCTGCGCGCATGAGGTGCCCGCCAGCGTGCAACCAGGGTTTCCAAGCCACATCAGCGCCGCGCAACGAACAAGCCAGCACCGCGATTCGATCGCAAACATGGCGGAGTCTTGACGTTTGATTTGATTTTGGAACAGGGGAAATTCAATAATGTCGACTACACACCAGGACAAACCGGGCGGTAAGCCCCGCCAGCGCAAAGGCAAGGCGGACCAGCGGAGCCGGAAACCTGATCAACAGCAGAGCCCGAAGCTGGATCAGCGGCAGGCCGAGGAGAAAATTGGCGCAACGGTCGGGTCAACTGTTGCCCCCACCACCGGCACGGTCGCGCCGGTGGATGCCCCCTCAATCGGCGCAGCCGCGCCCGCGGATGCCTCCTCGATCGGCGAAGTCGCACCGGCGGACGCCTCCTCAATCAGCGCAGTCGCGCCGGCGGACGTCCCCTCAATCGGCGACGTTGCGTCGGTGGACGCCCCCTCTATCGGCGCGGTCGCATTGGCGGATGTCCCATGCGTCGGCACAGTCGCACCGGTTGATGCTCCCTCAATCGGCGCAGTCACGCCCGCGGACAGCTTCCCGGTCAGCATTCAAACCATCGCGAATGCCTACAGCGATTACACCAGGAAATCGCTCGAGGAGACCACGTCGTTTGTCGAGAAGCTCACAGGCGTGCGGTCGCTCGACAAGGCGATCGAGATTCAGGCCGAATTCGCCAAGCAGGCTTATGAGACCTTTGTCGCGGAGTCGCAGAGGATCTGTGAACTCTACAGCGAACTTGCCAAGCAGATCTTCAAGCCTTTTGCGGGATTGTTGGCCAAGGCGACTCATTCCGGGCGCTAAATATCGCGGCGCTACGCGAAACGAATAGGCCCTGGTGCAGGCTGCAAGGACAAGGCTCCGGTTTTCCGGAGCCTTTTTTGCGCCAGCGCGAGCGGCTTCAGA